>JAIXQV010000136.1 GCA_027485535.1 Oxalobacteraceae bacterium
GAGCGATTTGCAATCACACCACCGAGTCGCACTTTGTAATTCTTCGACTTAGCGCCAATCGCTTGCACGATACGGTTCATCGCGAAAATCGAATCAAAGTCGTTGGCGGTCACAATCAAGGCCCGATCGGCGTGCTGCAATGGCGCTGCGAAGCCTCCGCACACCACATCACCCAGCACATCGAAAATCACAACATCGGTTTCATCGAGTAGATGGTGCTCTTTCAGCAGCTTCACGGTCTGGCCGACGACATAGCCACCGCAACCCGTACCTGCGGGTGGGCCACCGGCTTCGACGCACATCACGCCGTTATAGCCTTCGAACACAAAGTCTTCGACACGCAGTTCTTCGCTGTGAAAATCGACGGTTTCCAACACATCAATCACCGTCGGCATCAAGCGCTTGGTCAGTGTGAACGTCGAGTCGTGCTTAGGATCGCAACCAATCTGTAGTACGCGTTTACCGAGCTTGGAAAATGCCACCGACAAGTTGGATGATGTCGTGCTCTTGCCGATACCGCCCTTGCCGTAAATCGCAAATACCTTTGCGTTACCAATACTCACGCGTGGGTCGAGTGAGACCTGCACACTTCCCTCGCCATCGGCGCGTCTATCCCGACGAATTTCGCTGACCGGTACTGTGCTGATGTTCATGCTTTATCTCCCTCGTAAATACCTTCCAATCGATCTTCCAATTCCTCTCCGGCGCGACGCATGGCATCCAGCGTGTCGGCATCGGGAGTCCAATAATTCCGTTCATAAGCTTCCATCAAGCGGCTTGCGACACGCGCTGAAGCCGATGGATTCAAACGCGCAAGCCGTTCGCGCATTTCTGGGTCAAGCAAGAAAGTCTGCGTCAGCTGCTGATAGACCCAGGGCTGTACCTGTCCGGTGGTGGCTGACCAGCCCATGGTATTCGTCAGGTGCAGCTCAATCTGATGCACGCCTTCATACCCATGCGCGAGCATGCCTTCGTACCATTTAGGATTGAGCGTGCGCGTGCGGGTCTCGAGCGCGACTTGCTCAGACAAAGTTCGAACCGTGCCGCCACCGCGTGTCTGATCGCCGATATACACCGGCGCCATGGCGGCGGCGGGTCCCTTGGCGCGTTTCACGGCACGGCTGATACCGCCCAGCGTGTCGAAATAGGTATCAATCGTGGTGACGCCAACTTCAACCGAGTCGAGGTTTTGGTAGGCCAGCTCAACACGCGAGAGCACGCTGTTTAACAACGCAGGTTTCGATACCGGGCGGCCACTGACGCCATAGGCGAAGCCTTTGCGACAGGTCCAGGCCTCGGCCAACTCATCTTCATCATCCCAGCGGCTACAATCGATGAGGTGGTTGACGTTGGCGCCATAAGTACCCTCGGCATTACCGAAAACACGCAGCGCAGCGGTTTCAATGTCGCCCTCGTGCTCACTCATCCATGCCAGCACATGCTTGCGAATAAAGTTTTGTTCTGGCGGCTCGTCTGCCTGCGCGGCGAGTAGCGCTGCCTCGGCCAGCATACGGACTTGTAATGGCAGCAGATCGCGGAAAATCCCCGACAAGGTAATCATCACATCGACGCGCGGCCGACTCAGCGATTCAAGCGGCAGCAGCTGTGCGCCGGCCAGTCGGCCATAGCTATCGAACCGCGGCGCTGTACCCATCAGCGCCATGGCTTGGGCGATCGGTCCACCCTCGCTTTTCAGATTGTCCGTACCCCACAGCACCATCGCAATCGACTCAGGGAATGCGCCGGTATCTTCATGATGCTTGGCGAGCAAGCGCTCGGCCTGACGCGCACCATCTTTGACGGCATAGGCACTCGGCAAGCGGAACGGATCAAAGCCGTGCAAGTTACGACCTGCTGGCAGCACTTCTGGTGAGCGCATCATGTCGCCACCCGGTGCGGGACGTACATAACGGCCATCGAGCGCGGTAAGCATGCCATCCAACTCGAAATGCTCATGCAGAAGCTCATTACTTGCTGCGAGTTTTTGCATCAGCTCGCGTTGCGCTTCGCTGAGTTTGATCGGCGAACCGGTCAGCATCGCGCGTATCGCTTCACGCAATTGATCATCAATGACCGCGCCATGTGCCGCCTCTGCAATCGAGAGCAACATGTCGACACGCTCTTCCACGGTGGGTGCCTTACCCACCACATGCAAGCCATGCGGGATCAGGGTGTATTCCAGCTCGAGGAGTTTTTCATTCAGCGTAGTGATCGCAGCGCTGCTATCGCCATCCCATACCGGTTCCGACTTGGCGAGTTCAAGCTCGCAGGCCTGCGACTGAATCAGTGCCGCCAATGAGGGACGCTCATGGTCCTCATCCGGCCCGAGCTGACGCCAGCGCGATAGCGATGCCTTGAGTTCATTCAAGCCACGATACAGGCCAGCCTCTGCGAGCGGTGGCGTGACGTACGACACCAGCGTGGCATTGGCACGGCGCTTCGCAATCGTGCCCTCGGAAGGATTATTCGCTGCATACAGATAAACATTCGGCAGATCAGCAATCAAGCGATCCGGCCAGCAGGCACCTGACATACCGGCTTGCTTGCCCGGCATGAACTCCAGCGCGCCATGGGTACCGAAATGTAGAACCGCGTGCGCCGCGAAATCTTCACGTAGGTAGCGGTAGAACGCCGAGAACGCATGCGTCGGTGCAAAGCCCTTATCGAACAGCAGCCGCATCGGATCGCCCTCGACACCGGTCGACGGCTGTACCGACACCATCACATTACCGAAGCGCGCGCCAAGCACAAACAAATTACGCCCGTCGGTCAGATGTTTACCGGGTGCCGGGCCCCATTGCGATTCAATCTCGCGCAGCCAAGGCTCACGTCGCACGTGGTCATCTGCGCTGATCTTGGCGAGTACATTGGCCGGTGCGCCGTGATGTTCAGCATTGCCATTCAAGATCGCGCGTCGTAGTGCGTCGACATCTTCTGGCAGATCAATGCTGTAACCGGCGCGCTGCATAGCGGCCAGCGTGTTGTAAAGCGATTCAAATACCGCGAGGAAGGCTGCGGTGCCAGTACCACCGGCATTCGGCGGGAAGTTGAACAGCACCACCGCTACGCGACGCTCGGAGCGCTCTGAACGACGCAAGGCGACCATTTTGTCGACACGAGCGGCGATCATGTCTGAGCGCTCACTGCACGGCTGCATATCCTGACCTGCATCGGTGGCAGCAAAAGTACAGCCACGATCACAACCGGTGCATTTGCCACCCGCGCCATCGGTGCGACCACCGTACACCAGCGAGCCACTCGACCCATCCAATTCGGGTAACGCCACCATCATGGTCGCCTCGACCGGCAGCAAGCCGCGCTCCGAGCCACCCCAATGCTCAATCGTTTGAAACTCGACCGGCGTGACTGCCATGTACGGCACATCCAGTGTGCTCAGCATTTCTTCGGCGGCTTTAGCGTCGTTATAAGCAGGTCCACCTACCAAAGAAAAACCAGTGAGAGAGATCACCGCATCAACGGTGGCCTGACCATCTTTCATGAAAAAACGTTCAATCGCTGGGCGTGCATCAAGCCCGCTGGCGTAGGCCGGCAGTACCGACAAGCCGCGCGCTTCCAGCGATGCAATCACACCGTCATAGTGACGCGCATTACCAGCGAGCAGATAAGAGCGCATCAGCAACAGCCCAACACTGGCTTTGGCACCACTCACTGCTGGTACGCGATCAATTCGCTCACCCATGCCCTTATGCACACCAGCGCCCTTCATACGCGGGTGATACAGACCGACTTCGGGATATTCCACCGGTGCGCTCGGGGGTGCTTTGCCACGCAGGCCCTTACGTGCACCGTCGGCATAACCATTGACCAGCAGCTGTACCATGCCGGCGATATTCTCTTCCGAGCCCGCCAGCCAATACTGCAGCGTCAGAAAATAGGCGCGCACATCTTGTGCGGTACCAGGAATAAAGCGCAGTAGTTTTGGCAAACGACGCAGCATCTTCATCTGCTGCGCACCGGCCGTAGCGGTCGGTTTACCGTCGTTACTCTTGCCGCGAAGTTTTTTCAGGAATGCCATCGGACCGCGCGTGCTGCCGTCCATACTGAATCGCCCGATACGCGTCAGTCGCATCACCTCACCGGCCGACATGATGCAAACCATCGCATCACAATGATCACGCCGCGCCTGTAAATCAGCTAAGACTGGTGTGAAGTGATCCTCCATGAACAGCATGGAGGCAATCACGATGTCGCCGCTCGCAATGTCTGCTTTGCAGCGCGCCAGTGCGGAGGGATCATCGGCCCACTCGGAGGCCGCGTGGATACTGAGCGACACCGTCGGCAGCCGCTGCTGCAGCATTCTCGCAGCGCGCGCTGACGCACCCGCCAGATGGTTATCCATCGTGACGATGACAACGCGCATTGCGTTATCAGCGGCTGTAGTGGGCTTTCGCGTCATAGAGGGTCTCGATGGTGATCTGTTGGACACCATGTTCCTTGGCGAAGCATTCGGTGTTCCTACGTGCTTTGCCGCGTACAAAGAAAGGTATCTTGCCAAGCTCGCGCTCAGCCTCGGTACTCCATGTCGGAATCAGCTCTCCGGCATTTGCTGGCTCTGGTACTGCGGCTGGTGCGACGACTTCAGTCGGCTCGGACGGCTGGCGCTGTGGCTTACCGCCTTTACCCAGGTGCGATGGCGCTGCGTTCTCGTTGAACTCGAAGTCATCTTTGAACATCGCGATCAGGTGCTCTTCCAGCCCCATCATCAGCGGATGTACCCAGCTATCGAACAACACATTGGCGCCTTCGAAGCCCATCTGCGGCGAATGACGCGCCGGAAAATCCTGCACGTGCACCGGTGCCGAGATCACTGCGCACGGCAAACCTAATCGCTTGGCGATGTGACGTTCCATCTGCGTGCCGAGAACCAGCTCAGGTGATAGCTCAGCGACCCGCGCCTCGACCTCAAGATAATCATCGGTAATCAGTGCCTCAACGCCGTAGCGTTCGGCAGCGGCACGGACTTCGCGCGCGAACTCACGGCTATAAGTACCTAAGCCAACGACTTCGAAACCAAATTCTTCCGCCGCGACGCGTGCAGCGGCAATCGCGTGTGTGGCATCACCAAACACGAAGACCCGTTTACCGGTGAGATAGGTGGAGTCCACCGACTTCGCATACCAAGCAGCGCGCGAGCGCTCATCTTCCAGCGTGGCATCAGCATCGATACCCGCAAGTTGCGCCACCTCGGCAATGAACTCGCGCGTTGCACGCACACCGATGGGCACGACCGTGGTGAAAGGCATTCCGTGAGTGCGCTTCAACCAGTTAGCTGCCTGCTGCGCAATTTCCGGGTACATCACGACGTTGAACTC
>JAIXQV010000067.1 GCA_027485535.1 Oxalobacteraceae bacterium
AGTGTTGCATCATGTATTCATGCCATTCGATGGCATAGCCAAGTTCAATCAGCAGATCACGCGATGCTTCTGCACGATTAATCTGCACCACGCTGTCACCGCGCCCGTGTGCCATAAAGATGGGTGTTTGCTGATTCGCGGTATGTCGTTCGCTGGCGATAACATCGGCAAGCGGCAGATAACCGGATAAGCACATCAAACCCGCTAATGTTTTCGAGTAGCGCAGCCCGGTTTGCAGGGTCATGGCGCACCCTTGCGAAAAGCCTGCTAAGACAATGTGTTGCGCCGAGATGCCGCGTGAGATCTCGCGCTCGATCAAATCGTCGATGCGACGTTGCGAAGCGCGTAAGCCCTGCGCGTCCTCCCGCCTCACCAGATCCATACCAAGGATGTCATACCACGCCCGCATGACGTACCCGTTGTTGATGGTGACGGGCATTGTCTCCGCATGGGGGAATACGAAACGGATGCCGCGGCATCTGGCGAGATCAAGCTCGCGAACAATCGGTGCGAAGTCGTGACCATCCGCGCCCAAGCCGTGCATCCAGATGACGGCAGCTGTCGGTGATGGCGTGGTCTCGATTTCTATCGTTTCCAGTAGCGGTAGATCGTTCATATTGATATTTTATTTCGCTCGAATTGCCGATTTCGGTCGGAATGCCTTGCAGACGGCGTCATTGGTTTCGATATACGGACCGCCGATCAGATCGATACAGTAGGGTACTGCCGCGAAGATGCCGGCAACGATACTGTTACCGTCGGCGTCTTTCAGTCCCTCGAGCGTCTCGCGTATCGATTTCGGTTGCCCCGGCAGGTTCATGATCAGCGCTGCGTGATCTCCGCATTCACGGATCACTGCAACCTGACGCGACAAAATCGCCGTTGGAACAAAGCGAAGACTAATTTGCCGCATTTGTTCGCCGAAGCCGGGCATCGGCTTGGTCGCGACTGCCAAGGTCGCCTCGGGTGTTACATCGCGCCGCGCTGGGCCTGTACCGCCAGTGGTCAATACCAGATCGCAGCCGACCTCATCAACCAGCGCGATAAGTGTTTGTTGAATGGTGGCCTGATCATCAGGAATCAGGCGCGTCTCCATTTGCCAAGGGCTGGTCAGTGCCTGAGTAAACCAATCGCGTAGCGCTGGCACGCCTTGATCTTCATACACACCAGTAGATGCGCGGTCGGAAATCGATACCAAGCCGATGATTAACTCGTCAGGATGCGTTCTCGTCTTCTTCATCATTCTCGTCGGATGCGTGATCGTCCGTTGGTACCTGCAGTGACTTCAAAATCTGGAATATCTCGCGGTACGCTTTCGGCGGTTTATTCTCCGCTTGCTCTTTGCGAGCATTACGGATCAGCGTACGCAGTTGCTGCACATTCAGCGTCGGATGCTGTGCGCATAAATCGGTGAGCGCGTTGTCATTGGCCAGCAAGCGTTCACGCTGTCGCTCAATCGCGTGCAGCGCTGCGGCCTCGGACTTGGATGTGCCACGCCAGCCGTCCACCGTTTTCTGGATGATGGCGGCCTCTTCTTCGCTCAGTGTGCGCATCTTTTTGCCAACAAACTGCAGCTGGCGGCGGCGGCCCTCGTGGCTGGTGATCTGCTGGCACTCAAGGATTGCCTCCAGCACATCCTCTGGCATCGGGACTTTTTTGACGCGATCGCGTGGGGCATCGACAAGCGCCTCGCCAAGCTTTTGCAGCGCGGTCATCTCGCGCTTGAGTTGCGACTTGGAAGGGCGTTCGTACTTCTGCTCGAATTCGCTGGATTGGAATCCGACCGCGCCGCGGTTGGCATTGGGCATGGGGACGGCCGATTGAAAAACGAAACGGCTGCTATGATAACCGCTTTGATCCTGACCCGAGAGAACCCCGCATGAGCGCTGATGTCTTTACCCACTCGCAAGAACAGCTGAAAGAAATTGCTGCCGATGTGCTGCGCTTCGCTCAAGAGAAGGGCGCTTCGGACGCGGTGGTCGAGCTGAGCGAGGGGCAGGGGCTGTCGGTCAGTGTACGCAAGGGTCAGGTCGACACCATCGAGCAGAACAAAGACAAAGGCATCGGCGTCACCATCTTTCTGGGTCAGGGTCGAGCGATCCGCCGGGGTAATGCCAGCACCTCGGATTTTTCGCTGAGGTCCTTGAAAGAAACGGTCGACGCCGCCTACGACATCGCGCGCTTCACCGCAGAGGATGACTGCGCCGGATTGCCGGATGAGGAGATGTTGGAGCGCGCGCCCAAAGACCTCGATCTGTTTCATCCTTGGGCAATTAATGCGGATCAGGCGGTACAAATCGCGCTGCGCTGTGAGGCTGCGGCATTTGCCGTCGATAAGCGCATCACCAACAGCGAGGGCGCTGGCGTATACGCGCAGCAGTCCCATTTTGTACTGGCCAATTCGCGCGGTTTCATGGCGGGCTACCCTTACACACGCCATTCAATCTCGGTGTCGCCGATTGCGGGCAAGGGCCAGCACATGCAGCGCGATGATTGGTATACCTCTGACCGAAATCCGCAGCACCTGGCTGAGCCGGAAGCTGTTGGTCGCTACGCTGCTGAGCGTGCGCTGGCGCGACTGAATGCGCGCAAGCTGGATACCCGCAAGTGCCCAGTGCTGTTCGAGGCGCCACTGGCAGCTGGATTAGTCGGCGCCTTCGTACAGGCGGTATCGGGCGGCGCTTTGTACCGTAAATCTACTTTCCTGACCGACTCTATCGGTACGCAGGTATTTGGCGACGATATTCGTATCGTCGAGGACCCCTCGATCCAAAGTGCGACCGGCTCTGCGCCGTTTGATGAGGAAGGTGTTCGCGTGCAGGCGCGTGATGTAGTGAGCGCCGGTATTGTGCAAGGCTATTTCTTGTCGACTTACTCCGCGCGCAAGCTGGGCATGAAAACTACCGGTAACGCGGGTGGCTCCCATAATCTGCAGATACTCTCCTCGCGTACTCGGGCTGGCGATGATTTCGTGGCCATGCTGAAAAAAATGGGTACCGGCTTGCTCGTCACCGAATTACTCGGGCACGGTGTCAACTATGTCACTGGTGATTACTCACGCGGCGCTTCTGGCTATTGGGTCGAGAATGGTGTGATCCAGTACCCGGTAGAGGAGATCACGATTGCGGGCAACTTGCGTGACATGTTCAAAGACATCGCAGCGATCGGTAGCGATGTACTGGTGCGTGGCACGAAATCGACGGGCTCGATTTTGATAGGCAACATGACCATCGCCGGTGCCTGAGTTCCTTCAAGCAACGAAAACATTCTTTTTTGTTGAGGTGTTCGTCCATCGGATATCTTTAACGACAACCGACCCAGCTTGCGTTCGAGCAAGCTGATGGCCCTCAAGGCCGGGCATTGAGGCATCTTCAACCCGTAGAACTGCGGCGCTTGTCGATGACCATTCCCTTTTGAATCTTTGCCGCCTCTGCGCGGTGTTTGCTGCGCGTTTACAACGTCTTCACCTCAAATACGTTTTTTTCGATAGTTGAGAGAAACTTTGCTTGCATGGGGAGAAATGTTGCAGATAGTGCGTTTAAACAACATTGGGAATTTTGTTATGAAATAGCTATTGCTCGCCTCCGAAAGCCCCTCCTAAAATTGCCAAGGTTTTAACAAACCTCGCCAGCTTGCTGCGCCGGTCAGTGCGCTGGTTCCAGACTAAATACCAGGCAAATAGGGGACTTTTCATGAAACGTCGTTCATTCCTTTCCGGCGCTGCAGCCGGCGTGGCCGCCGGCATCGCCAGCGCGCCAGCCATCGCGCAACCCAACACCACGATCAACTGGCGGCTGGCCTCCAGCTTTCCCAAATCCCTCGATACCATCTACGGCGCCGCTGAGGTTATGGCTAAGCGGGTAGCGGCACTGACGGATGGCAAATTCAATATTCGCGTGTTTCCAGGCGGTGAGCTTGTACCTGCGCTGCAGGTACTGGATGCGGTGCAAGCCGCTACCGTCGAGATGGGCCATTCCGCGTCGTACTACTACTTCGGCAAAGACGCTACCTTCGCTTTTGATACCGCTGTTCCGTTTGGCCTCACCGCACGTCAGCAGACCGCTTGGATAGACCAAGGCGGTGGTCGTCAACTGATGCGTGATTTTTTTGCAGAGTATGGCGTGGTCAACTTCATGGGTGGCAATACCGGTTGTCAGATGGGCGGCTGGTTCCGTCGTGAGGTCAAGACACCGGAGGATTTGCAAGGCTTGAAGATGCGGGTCGGTGGTTTCGCGGGTCGTGTGATGCAAAAGCTGGGCGTGGTGCCACAGCAAATCGCCGGTGGTGATATCTATCCTGCATTGGAGAAGGGCACGATCGATGCCGCCGAATGGATCGGCCCTTATGACGACGAGAAGCTAGGTTTCAACAAAGTCGCGCCGTTCTATTACACCCCGGGCTGGTGGGAGCCAAGCGCGCAGTTGTCGTTCTACGTCAACAAAAAAGAATGGGACAAACTGCCGAAGGAATATCAGGCAGCGCTTGAGGTGGCTACCTATGAGGCGCACATCGCGATGCAGGCGATGTATGACGCGCGTAACCCTGGAGCACTTGCACGCCTGATGAAGAATGGCGTCAAGTTGCGCACGTTCTCGAAACCGATTCTGGATGCCTGCTATGAAGCTGCGCAGGAGGTGATTGAGGAGGAGGCCTCGAAGAACGCGAAGTTCAAAAAGGTACTGGAGCCATGGCGCCGCTTCCATCAGGATCAAAACAACTGGTACTCGGTGGCCGAGACGCCAGTCCAGGCTTATCTGATTGGGCGTCGCAAGTCCTGATTCAATAAGGCGCAAAAAAACAAAGCCCGCAGAAGCGGGCTTTGTTTTTGGCGGGTTTTCCTTTTTGCAGCCACCCTAACAGTAAAGGGCGGCTGCACTAGGGAGCAGGGTTGATCGCTTACTTCTTCAGTGGCTCTGCTGAAAACTCCAGCTTGAGATCGCTGCCCGAGCCAGTCTCAGCGGAGAAATCAACATTCGGTATCTCTGCCGCACTATCGGTACCCATGTCAATATTTAGCTCGATCTGTTCTTTCATATCGGTTTTATTCGCGACCGTGATCATGCTTGGAAAGGCGATGATGAGAGCGACCATGATCACCTGAATACCAACGAACGGTACTGCACCCCAGTAGATATCGCTCGTCTTGACCTTCTTCGGTGCCACCGATCGCAGATAAAACAGAGCAAAACCGAAAGGTGGATGCATGAAGGAGGTCTGCATGTTTACCGACAGTAAAACGCCGAACCAGATCAGATCAATGCCCATCTTTTCTGCAACCGGTCCGACCAGCGGTACCAAAATGAACGCTAGCTCGAAGAAGTCAAGGAAGAACGCTAAGCCGAAGAATAGTAGGTTGACGACAATCAGGAAGCCGACTTCACCGCCGGGTAGCGAGCTAAGCAGATGCTCCACCCACAGGTCGCCGTTGATGCCACGGAACACCAGCGAGAACACGCTAGAGCCGATCAAGATGAATAGAACGAAGCACGACAACCGCGTCGTCGAGTTCATTGCTTGCTGAAGTAGATCCTTTGAAAGCCGGCGATTAGCGAGTGCCAATAGCATGGCACCCAGCGCACCCATGCCACCACCCTCAGTTGGCGTTGCGATGCCAACAAAGATAGTGCCGAGCACCAGAAAAATCAGGGCCAGTGGCGGAACGAGAACCAGGACAACTTGTTCAGCCATTTTCGATAGCAGGCCAAGTTTCAGCTTACGGTTAGCCAGTGCGACGCTATAGGTGAGCACTACGCCAACGACGCCGCTGTAGACCAAGCTGACATCGTCAGCGAGTTCTGGCTTTGCTGCGGCGAGATACACGGTCTTGAAAAGCCAGGCGCTGGCAAACCCAAACGCTAGTATCGCCATCAAGGATTGCAGGCCGTTGGAGCCATCTGGCTGACGAAGATTACGCGCCTCTGGAGGTAGGGCGGGTAATGCGTTCGGGCGGAGCATAGAAACGATAAAAATATAGCCGGCATAAAAAGCGGTCAGTAGAAGGCCGGGTATGAATGCTGCCTGATACATGTCGCCGACCGAGCGTCCCAGTTGGTCTGCCATCACGATTAGCACCAGCGATGGCGGAATGATCTGTGCCAGCGTTCCTGAAGCCGCGATTACGCCGGATGCAATTTTTTGGTCATACCCGTAGCGCAGCATGACCGGCAGCGAGATGAGGCCCATCGAGATGACTGATGCCGCTACAACACCGGTGGTGGCAGCCAGCAGCGCACCGACGAAAATCACGGCGTATGCAATACCACCGCGCAGCGGACCGAATAGTTGGCCAATGGTATCGAGCAGATCCTCAGCCATACCGGAGCGCTCGAGAATCAGCCCCATGAAGGTGAAGAAGGGGATGGCGAGTAAGGTGTCGTTGGCCATGATGCCAAACAAGCGGTTAGGCAGTGCTTGTAGCAACTCTGGCTTGAGCAGGCCAAGCTCGATGCCGATTAATCCGAACAGTAGGCCGTTCGCAGCTAAAGAAAAAGCGACCGGAAAACCCGATAGCAAGAACACCACGAGGGTGACGAACATGACTGGCGCCATATTCGCGATGAGAAATTCAGTCATGATCAGGCTTCCTTCTTGATGGATTGGTTGGCGGCAGGCGCTACGTCGGCCAGGTTGAGTTGATTAGCAGCCGCAATGGCTTCGATCTCCTCTTGCGGTGTGGCTTGCTGTTTTTCGAAGGCGCTTGCATCAACCTGACCGAGCAAGAAACCGATACGCTTGATCAGTTCCGATATCCCCTGCAAGCTCAGCATCAGAAACCCTACGGGAATCAATAGCTTCGCCGGCCAAACGATCAGTCCACCGGCATTACTTGACATCTCCTGACTTCGGATAGATTCCATGGCGTAGGGCACGGCGAAGTACAGAATAAGTAGCGTCGCCGGTAGCAAGAACAGAATGAATCCGAAGATATCAATCCACACCTGAGTACGTTTCGGAAATCGTCCTACGACGACATCAATCCGAACATGCTCATTACGCTTGAGGGTGTAGGAAGATGCCAGCAGGAAAATTGCACCGAATAGGTACCACTGGATCTCTAGCCAGGCATTCGAGCTGATATTGAGTGAATAGCGCACCAATGCGTTACCAGCACAAATCAGTACGGCTGCCAACAAGGCCCAACTGATACTGAGGCCAATGCGCTCGTTCAAGGCATCGATCGATTTAGATAGTGACAGGAAGAAGGACATGACAAAGCTCTCTCGAAGAATGGAGGCAGTCGACAGATCCGGTGGCCGCCGATGACCTGATCGTCATCGGTGGGGTCTCCTTATTTGTATTTGTAGACTGCCAGGAAAGTCACCACCGCGAGGCCTGTTGTCCTGTTGCTCGGACGCAGGTGCGGCAAGTGTGCGCAGCAATGTAGCCGCGCTTGAAGAGAGAGGCGGTGTTGCCGGGCAATAGCCCGGCCCAGCTGTATTCGAAAGGGATGTGCGCCAGTGTTTATGACGCTTTATTGCAACATCGCTCAGATGGAGCGCAGACTTGCTATAGCTGCGTTTTCAGCCTTGCGATTGCAGCACGAACCTGCGTCGGTGCCGTGCCGCCAACATGGGAACGGGCCGCTACGGAGCCTTCCAGCGTTAGCGCCGCGTGTACATCGGCTTCAATCTGCGGCGCAAAGCGCTGTAGCTCCTCTAGGCTCAGATCAGCCAGATCGCAGCCGCGTTGTTCGCAGCTGCGAACGGCATGCGCCACCGCCTCGTGTGCATCGCGAAATGGCAGGCCTTTCTTCACCAGATAATCAGCCAGGTCAGTCGCGGTGGCGAAGCCCTGTAGCGCAGCAGCGCGCATCGCCTCGGGTTTGACCGTGATGCCGGTCGCCATATCGGCAAAAATGCGCAAGGTATCGAGCACGGTATCGACGGTATCGAACAGCGGCTCTTTATCCTCTTGATTATCTTTGTTGTAGGCAAGCGGTTGCGCCTTCATCAGCGTCAGCAACGCAATTAAATGACCATTCACCCGGCCTGTCTTGCCGCGTGCGAGTTCGGGGACGTCCGGATTTTTTTTCTGCGGCATGATCGACGAGCCGGTACAGAAGCGATCGGCAATATCAATGAAGCCAACACGCGGACTCATCCAGATCACCAGTTCCTCCGATAGCCGCGAGATATGCGTCATCACCAGTGCCGCTGCAGCGCAAAACTCGATGGCAAAGTCGCGGTCGGACACCGCATCCAATGAGTTGTGGCAAACATCATCAAAGCCCAGCGTGGTAGCTACTCTGTGACGATCAATCGGAAAACTTGTGCCGGCTAATGCTGCAGCACCCAGCGGCAGACGATTTACACGTTTACGACAATCGGCCATACGCTCGGCATCGCGACCAAACATCTCGACATACGCAAGCAGGTGATGGCCAAAGGTCACTGGTTGCGCTACCTGCAGATGCGTGAAACCCGGCAGAATGGTGTCGGCGTGTTGTTCAGCGACTTGTAGTAGGGCTAATCGTAGCGCCTTGAGCAGATCGAGAATGTCATCAATCGAAGCGCGCAGGTAAAGCCTTATATCAGTGGCTACCTGATCATTACGCGAGCGGCCAGTGTGCAACCGCTTGCCTGCATCGCCGACTAGTTCGGTGAGGCGCTTTTCAATATTCAGATGCACATCTTCCAAATCGAGTGACCAATGGAATTTGCCGCTTTCGATTTCACTCAGGATCAAGGTCATGCCGCGCTGTATGTCGGCATAGTCTTGGGCGCTGATGATGTTTTGCGCTGCCAGCATCTCGGCATGGGCCAGCGAACCTTGAATGTCGACCTGGGCCAGACGTTTATCGAAAAACACCGAGGCGGTATAACGCTTCACCAGATCAGATACTGGCTCATTGAAGCGGGCAGACCAGGCGTCTGCTTTTTTTGAAAATTGATCAGTCATGGCGCGATTATAAAGGGCAGGAATAAAGGGCAGAGATAAAGTGGAAAATCTTCAGCCAGTATTCCTGAGACCGGCGGCGACACCGTTGATCGAGAGATGGATGCCACGATGCACGCGGATATCTGGCTCTCGACCTTGGTCGTTCTGGCTGCGATGGCGCTTGATCAGCTCGACTTGCAAATGGTTCAGCGGATCAAGATAGGGAATACGATTTTTGATGGAGCGTGCCAGTGTTGGGTTATTCGCCAAACGCTCGCGCGAGCCGGTAATCATCCAGAGTGCTTCCAAGGTCTTCTCATGCTCGGTGGCGATACGCGCAAAAATCGCGTGACGTAGTTTGCGATCGGGTACCAGGGTAGCGTAGCGTGAGGCCAGCGCGAGATCTGTTTTTGATAGCACCATATCCATATTCGACAACAGGGTCGAGAAGAACGGCCACTCTTTCAGCATCGCCCGCAGCAGCGTACGTTTTTTGGTGATACTGCCGCTGCTCTCATCTTTCAACCATTGATCGACTGCGCTCCCGAAACCGTACCAACCCGGCAGCAGCAGCCGACACTGCCCCCAAGAAAAGCTCCACGGAATGGCGCGCAGATCTTCGATGCGGCGTGTTGATTTACGTGAAGCCGGACGTGAGCCAATATTCAGTTCGGCGATTTCTGCGATCGGCGTGGCAGCAAAGAAATAATCGGTAAAGCCTGGCGTCTCATAAACCAGGTGCCGGTAAGCGCGGTAAGCGTTCTGGGACAGCGTTTCCATCACGCGCTCGAACTCTGCCAAGCGCTGGGCTTGTTTGGCATCTGCATTGGGCGGACGCAGGCTGGCTTCCATCACGGCGGCAACCACCAATTCAAGGTTACGGCGACCGATCTCAGGATTGGAGAACTTCGACGCAATAATCTCGCCCTGCTCAGTGAGGCGGAATTGCCCGTTCACTGTACCCGCCGGTTGCGCCAGAATAGCGTCATGGCTCGGACCACCGCCGCGACCCACGGTGCCGCCGCGACCATGGAACAGGCGCAGCTTGACGCGATGGCGCGCGAATACTTCCACTAGCGCGACCTCGGCTTTGTACAACTCCCAGTTCGATGTCAGGAAGCCCCCATCTTTGTTGGAGTCCGAGTAGCCCAGCATAACTTCCTGCAAGGATTGCTGATGCTTCACTAAAGCGCGTACGGGCGCCAGCGACAGCCATTCTTCCATGATCTCGGGTGCATTTCGCAAGTCGGGAATCGTTTCGAACAGCGGAATCACCATCACGCCAGATTCCAAGCTACCGTTTGGTAGTACGCGCAGCAGTCCAGTTTCTCTTTGCAGGAGCAAGACTTCAAGCAGATCGGATACGGTTTCCGTGTGCGAGATGATGTAGTTCCGAATAGCACGCTCGCCGAACGCCACACGAATTTCGCGCGCAGCCCTGAGTACGCCAAGTTCAGATACCGTTTCATCCGAGTAGTTGACGTAAGGCGAACGTAGCAGCCGCGGTTGCGCCAACTCTGCGCGCAGCAAACCGATCTTTTGATCCTCGCTCAGCTGACGGTAGTCTTCTGACAAACCAGCAACCTTAAACAGTTCAGAGATGACGCGTTCATGAACGTCCGAGCTCTGACGCATATCGAGAGTGGCGAGATGAAAACCAAAAATATCAGCAGCACGTCGTAAGGTATTCAGGCGTGGTCGGGTTAGCGCCGCACCATGATTCGCGCGCAGCGAGTCACCGATCACGTCCAAGTCGGCGATGAAGGCTTCAGGAGTGGCATAGGGCTCGGCTGAGCCGATTTCATGCCGCAAAATATTCGAGACACCGAGTCGCCGCGCAGTCGCTGCTAACCGGGCGTAGACGAGAATTAACCCGCGTCGGTAGGGTTCATCGGTGCGATGCGGCGAATTGTCGGGCGACATATCGGCCATCGCCTGCAATGCCGGGCTGATTGACACCAGCAGCGTAGAAATCGAGAGCTCTGCGCCGAGTGCATGAACTTCTTCCAGATAGAACTCGAAAATCGTGGTCGACTGACGCGACATGGCTTGCTGCATGGTGGCGCCATTGACATTCGGATTGCCGTCGCGATCACCACCGATCCAGCTACCCATTTGCACAAACGGCGGCAGGTGCAATTGGCGCACGTTCGGGAATTGCGTCAGTGTTTCGTGCTCGATGTCTTCCATCAGGCCCGGCAACTCACGCAGGAAGGTGATGCGATAGAACGAAAGCGCATTCTCGATTTCATCCGCTACCGTCAGTCGCTGGTAACGCAGCATGCGCGTCTGCCAGAGCTTGGCCACTTCCGCGTGCAGCAGCGCGGTATTTCGCTCACGCTCGGCAGGTGTAGTGGGCTGATCGCGCAGCGCCAGCAAACGCGCAATTTCCCGCCCGGCATCCAGAATACTTTTGCGTTGCACCTCAGTTGGGTGCGCAGTCAGTACCGGTGAAATCAGCGCCCCATCATAGAATTGTTTTAGCGCCTTGCCAGCGACACCTTCAGCACTCAACTTCGATAGTGTCGCTGCCAGGCTACCGGGTTGCGGCGCAGAACCTGCCAGCAAATAGGCGCGCCGGCGCCGGTTGTGGTGTTGATCTTCAGCGATATTCGCCAGATGGGAGAAATACGAGAACGCGCGCACCACGGCGTTTGTCTGGTCGCGACTGAGCTTTTTGAGCAGGCGGTCAAGATCCGCGCCGGCCTCGAGGTCGGATTCGCGCCGGAAGCGTACGGCGGTCTGGCGAATCGTTTCCACCAGCTTGAATACCGCCTCGCCTTCTTGTTGCCGGATCACTTCGCCCAGCAGACGACCCAGCAGGCGGATATCTTCCCGCAGCGGGGCGTCCTTGTCGTTGGTTTTCGCCGAGCGTGCAAGCGGAGGAGTTCGAAGCGCCATCGTGGTTTCAGTCGGGCTCAGCGCCGCGCTGCCGGAGGTAGTAGGGGTGATAGAATGCGCCGCGGTTAGCGGCCGCTCTGCAAAGCGTCGCTGGCCAAGCGACCTTCTACTGAGAGACCGCATTGAACGCCAAATTTTCTGGAAAACTGATCATCGCCTCTCGCGAGAGCCGTCTCGCGATGTGGCAGGCTGAAACGGTTCGCGCGCGCCTGCTCGAATTATATCCGCACAGTACTGTCGAAATCCTCGGCATGACGACGCGTGGCGACCAAATCCTCGACCGTACCCTGTCCAAAGTGGGCGGTAAGGGCCTCTTCGTCAAAGAGCTCGAAGTGGCGATGGAAGAGGGCCGGGCCGATCTTGCGGTGCACTCCTTGAAAGATGTGCCGATGGAGCTGCCCGAGGGCTTCACCCTTGCCGCCGTGCTCGAGCGCGAAGACCCGCGCGATGCCTTCGTCTCGAATGACTACGACAGCCTGGAGGCCTTGCCGCCTGGGGCGATTATCGGCACCAGCAGCCTGCGCCGGCAGGCGCTGATTGCGGCGCGTTTCCCGCAGCTGCAAATCCACCCGCTGCGTGGCAACCTCGACACCCGGCTCGCCAAGCTCGACCGCGGCGAATATGCCGCCATCATTCTGGCTGCGGCGGGCCTCAAGCGTTTGGCTATGGCTGAGCGCATACGTGCCTTCATCGACCCGGATCAGAGTTTGCCCGCACCAGGACAGGGCGCCATGGCCATCGAGATTCGCAGCGGGCGCGACGAGCTGATGCAGTTACTTGCGCCGCTTAACCACGCAGATACCGAGAACGCGGTGCGCGCCGAGCGCCAGCTCTCGCGCAGCTTTGGCGGAAGTTGTCAGATCCCGCTGGCCGCGTATGCGACGGTCGACCAGCACGGACTCACGCTCACGGCGATGGTGGCTACGCCGGACGGCAAGCGCATCGCGCGCGCCGAGGTGCAAGGTGCCGTTAGTTCGCCCGAGGCTGTTGGTATACAGGTAGCGCAGGCGCTTGAGGCGCAAGACGCCACCGCCATCCTCGCCGCCTGCCGCACTGACTGAACACAGCGCGTGGGTAAGGGCGTCGTCATCACCCGTCCCCGCGCGCAAGCCGAAGCACTCGCAGCGCGTATTGCGCAGATCGGAGTGACGGTTCATGTGTTTCCCCTGCTCGAGATACAGCCAATTCAAGACAGTGCCGCACTCCGCGCTACCTTGTCCCGCTTGGCCGACTACGCCATGGTGGCGTTTGTCAGCCCAAATGCGATTGATGCCGCCTTTGCCTATATCGATCGCTGGCCGCAGGAAGTGATCGCTGCCGTGGTCGGTGAAGGTAGCCGGCAGGCACTGGCGCGTCATGGCGTCACCGAGGCCAGTGCGCGCATCGTCAGTCCGGTTGACCCACACCGGACGGATTCCGAGACCTTGCTCGAGGTGCTGGATCTGCCAGCCTTACAAGGCCGACGCGTGCTGATTATTCGTGCCGAAACCGGTCGCGAGTTGTTGGCCGATCGTTTGCGATTGGCGGGCGTTGAGGTTGAGCAAGTCGCCGCCTACCAACGTGGCATGCCTGTGTTCGATGCCGCCTGTCGTGCGCAGCTGAATGAACTCATCGCTTCCGAGTCATCCTGGATCATCACCAGCTCCGAGGCGCTCCGAAATCTACTGGACATGGTGCGACAAGGGCCGGGCGAGCTAGGCATGACGCAGATCTTGAATAGCCAATTGGTCGTACCCCATCCACGCATCGCCGAGACTGCTCACGCGCTCGGATTCACTCGCGTAACGCAGACGGGATCCGGGGACGAAGCGCTAGTCGCCGCGATACAATCTGCGGCATGAGCGACAAATCACTACCTGCCAACCCAGCAACGCCCGAAGCTGCCGAGCCTGACGCATCAAAAGCGGTGGATGCCGGTTCGCCCGCGCCAGCTGATGCACCCACCAGCAAAGAGTTTGCAGTATCGACTGAGGCAACTGCAGGAACAGATTCAGCGGCAGATTCCGCGACACCTTCCGCGACACCTTCCGCTGTCGACAATGAGGCAGATCATGTGGCAGACACCGCGCCACCTGCCGCTTCAGCTGAAAGTGTGAGCAACGCTCAAGCAGCACCGACGCCGGCAACGCCGGAAGTTCCAGTATCCAGTGAGCCACCATCGACAGGTCGATCTTGGTGGTGGCCACGCTGGCCTGATGATAAGGAAGCCCAGCTCAAACTCGCATTAGGCGGGCTTGCCGCATTACTCGCACTGCAATGGTGGAATGCGCGCTCTGACATCTCCGATGTAAAGCGTGAGGTAGCGCAGCGATTGCAATCCGGCGAAAATCTCAATAGCCAAACCAAACTCATCGCTGATCGGGTTGATGATCAGCTACGGGTTTTGCAAGGTAAGGTCGCAGTGCTTGAGGCACGCCAGTCCGAGTCACAGAACCAGCAGGCCGCGCTGGAGCAGCTCTACCGTGATCTCGCCAAAAACCGCGACGACTGGGCACTCGCCGAAATAGAACAAGTGCTATCCACCGCCAGCCAGCAACTGCAACTCGCCGGTAATGTGCGAAGTGCGCTGGTAGCTTTACAAAACGCCGACGCGCGTTTATCGCGAGTCGATCGTCCGCAGTTCATCGCGATTCGACGCGCTATCGCGCAAGACATCGAAAAACTCAAGAGCTTGCCCAGTGTCGACTTGACCGGCGTTGCGGTTCGGCTCGACTCGTTGGTGGCACAGGTCGATGCAATGCCACTGCTGTCGGACGAGAAGCCCGGCATCGTCGCACCGTCACCTAAAACCAAACTCTCTAACCGTCAAAAAATCGAGAGCAATAGCGCCTTTGACTGGCGGGTCGAGATGCAAGAGCGCTGGACGGCCTGGAGCAGCGAGTTGTGGAGCGATCTCAAGCAGTTGATGCGGATTCGTACCGTGACCGCGCCAGAGGCGCTATTGCTGACACCAGAGCAGGCGTTTTTCGCGCGTGAGAACGTCAAGCTACGCTTGCTGAATGCACGGGTGGCGCTGCTATCGCGTAACGATGCCGCCTTTCGAAGTGATCTGGCAGAAGCCGATCGCGCGCTGCAGCGCTACTTTGATATGCGCGATCCACACACCCGCGCAGGTCGCGAGCTGATCCGGCAGATTCGGGAGAGCGTGCTGAACATAGAAATGCCGACTCTGTCACATAGCTTGGCAGCAGTGCGTCAGTCGCGTTCGCGGCCATGAGTAAGGCACGTCCGTGACTACACGATTTTTTCTTTGGCTAGTAGGCCTATTCGCTGCGGCGATCGGCCTTGCGGTGCTGGCACGCTTTAATCCGGGCAATGTCGTCTTGTTTTATCCGCCGCATCGGATCGACATCTCGCTGAATTTTTTCATTGTCATCCTGCTGCTGAGTTTCTTGCTGCTGCTGTTGATCGTGAATACGGTGAGAGCCACCATGGCGCTGCCGCGCCGTGTGGAACAGTACCGTGCGATGCGGCAGTTGCGCGAATCAGGGCGTGCGCTACAAGAAGCCTTGCGCGCCTATTTCGAGGGACGTTTTGGGCGAGTAGAAAAATCCGCACGCAAAGCAGCGCAATCCGCCGAGTATGCCGGTCTTGCTGCATTGCTTGGCGCGCGTGCAGCACAGCGTTTACAAGAGCCGGCTCGGCGCGATCAGTGGTTGAGTGAGGCAGCCACCGATAATAGTTTGCGCACGGCGCGTTTGATGAGTACGGTCGATCTGCTGTCGGAAGACAATAAAGATTTAGATGCTGCGCTCGCCGCTTTACAAGAGCTCAGTAGTAGTGGCATCCGTCATGCACATGCACTGAGACTCGCACTCAAGGTCAATCAGAGCGCACGTAACTGGCCTGAGGTGTTGCGGCTGGTGCATCTGCTGGATAAGCATAACGCGCTGCATCCGACCCTCTCACGCCGATTGCGCGATTTAGCCTACGAGGCGCTTTTGCCCAAAGCGGGCGAAGATGCAGAATCTCTCAAAAAACTCTGGACCACCATTCCTACGGTTGACCGGCAGAGCGCAACGGTAGCTAGTCTGGGCGCTACTGCTTTTATGAAAATCGGTCGACAGCAAGACGCAGCCGATATTCTGCAAAAGGCGCTGGCAGTGCAGTGGGATGTACGACTCATGCGCGCCTACCGGCAGTGTGCAGCACCAGAGGGATCGGCGACCTTGTTATCGCAAATCGAACATGTCGAGCAGTGGCTGCGCGAGCGTCCCAATGATGCCGAGCTCGCCTTGTTGCTCGGTGCCTTATGCCAAAAACAGAAGTTATGGGGTAAGGCGCAGCGTCATCTCGAACAGGCGGTACTCGGCGCCAGTGATCGCATCACCTTGCAAGAAGCCCATCTGCGGCTTGCGCAAATGTATGAAGTATTGGGCCAACCGGAGGCAGCGGCCACGCATTTTCGCTTGTGTGCATTGACCACCCAAGTGCCTAATTCCAAATCAAGCAAGTAAAAAGCGTCAATCAAATTTTCCCATCGTAACCAAGGATCACAATGAGTCTCAATAATGTTCCGGCCGGCCGTGATGTGCCGAACGATTTCAACGTCATCATCGAAATCCCGATGAATGCCGACCCGATCAAATACGAGGTCGACAAAGAAACCGGTGCGCTGTATGTCGATCGTTTCATGGGTACGTCGATGCACTACCCGTGTAACTACGGCTATGTGCCGGATACCATCGCTGATGATGGCGATCCGGTCGATGTGCTGGTGATCACGCCATTCCCACTGATTCCTGGTGTGGTGGTTCGATGCCGCCCGATTGGCGTTTTGAAGATGACCGACGAATCAGGTGGTGACGCCAAAGTACTCGCGGTGCCAATCGATAAAGTGCTACCGATCTACACCCACTGGCAGAAGCCAGACGATATGAATGATCTGCGCTTGCAGCAGATTCAGCATTTTTTTGAGCACTACAAAGATCTCGAGCCCGGTAAGTGGGTGAAGGTCGATGGCTGGTACGGCCCGGACGAAGCAAAGAAAGAAATTCTGGCGGGTGTCGAGAACTACAAGCGCGAGCTGAACAAAGCCTGACGCGTCGGGCTCAAGACTTGAACGGGTTACGCTCGTTCAATTCGCCGACATACGCTTCCATACCTTTGCCTTCCTGACGCAGAAAGCGCTCTACCGCATCCGAGAACGAAGGATGCGCCAGCCAGTGGGCGGACCAAGTTTGCTGCGGTAAAAAGCCGCGTGCCATTTTGTGTTCGCCCTGAGCGCCGCCTTCAAATGCGGCGATACCGTGCGCGATACAAAACTCCAGCGGCTGGTAATACGCAGTCTCGAAATGCAGGCAAGCGTGCTGCTCGATACATCCCCAATAACGACCATACAAAGCGTTCTGATCATAGATCAGGAGCGAGGCTGCAATTGGTTGCTGGTCGCGCTCGGCAATCACCAGCAGAATATTGTCTGGCATGCTTGCGCCGATACGCAAAAAGAAATCCAGATTCAGGTAAGGCGTTGAGTAATGCTCACGATAGGTCTGGTCGTAACAGCTTTTGAAAAATCGCCAATCAGTGTCGCTTGCGTCACGCCCCATCACCTGCCGCAGGGTGATACCGGCTTCATGCACCTTGCGCCGCTCTGCGCGGATATTCTTGCGTTTTTTCTGCTCCAGACCCGAAAGAAATTGCTCGAAACTTTCATAGCCCTGGTTTTGCCAATGAAACTGCACACCTTTACGCAGCATAAAACCCGCCGCTGCGAGTTGTTGTGCCTCGGCCTCGGGCGGGTATAGCACATGGGTGGATGATAAGTTGCTGTTGTTCTGAACCTCTTTGAGCGCACCGATCAAAGCGTTGCGAGCGTCTGTGTCGATGGCAATCAGTCGCGACCCGGTAACGGGTGTAAAGGGAATCGCACTCAGCAGCTTGGGGTAGTAATCCAGGCCATTGCGGCGATAGGCATCGGCCCAGGCCCAGTCGAACACGTACTCGCCGTAGGAGTGAAACTTGGCATACATCGGCAAGGCTGCCACGAGCGTTTGCTCACGCCATAGCGTCAGGTACTGCGGCTGCCAGCCTTTTTCGTCCGACGCGCTACCCGACTCATGCAGCGCATGCAGAAACGCAAAGGATAGAAAGGGATTCGCGTCCGGCTGCGCCTGCACTAATGCGTCCCACGCCGGCTGACCCACCTCCGATAATGAAGAGACAATGCGCGTGCGATAATCCAAGCTATTCGGCGTCTGCGTCATAGACCGTCCGGCTCTCTCTTAATACGATTCTTCGTGATGCCAGTCACTGTAGCCCTTGCCCAAATAAACAGCACCGTTGGTGACCTTGCCGGTAACAGCGCGCGTATCGTGGATGCAGCCCGTCGCGCTGCCGCTGCGGGTGCCGATATTGTGCTTACGCCGGAATTGTCGCTGGTCGGATATCCGCCCGAAGACCTGCTACTGCGGGGTTCATTCTACGCAAAATCACAAAGCGCGTTGCGTGAACTGGCGGCGCAGCTGGCAGATTTGCCCGACTTGCGTGTGGTCGTCGGTCACCCGCTGCAGCAAGGAGACAGCGCCCAGTACAACGCCGCTTCTGTCTTGTGTGGTGGTGAGATTCTGCATACTTACCGTAAGCACGCATTGCCGAACTACACCGTGTTTGATGAGAAGCGTTACTTCAACCCGGCAGACGATGTATGCGTGTTTGACGTCAAAGGTACGCGCTTCGCCATCAATATCTGCGAAGACACTTGGTACCCAGAAATGCCGCGCAAGGCGCGTGAGCAGGGCGCACAAGTGCTGCTGGTGCTGAATGCATCGCCGTATCACATGCATAAGCAGCATTTACGTATCGAGACACTGCGCGAGACGGTAAGCCAGCAGCAGATGGGCTTGGTCTATCTCAATCTGGTGGGCGCGCAGGACGAACTGGTGTTCGATGGCACCTCTTTCGTCTTGGATGTGGCGGGGAAGTTGTGCGCACAGCTGAAGTCGTTCGAGGAAGATTTTGCGCTGGTCACCTTCGATGATGGCCAGCCGTCACCACTACCCTTGCCAGAGCCGCTGTCGCTTGAGGCGCAGGTGTATTCGGCTTTGGTGCTGGGCGTGCGTGACTATGTCGGCAAAAATGGTTTCCCGGGCGCGATCATTGGTTTGTCGGGTGGTGTTGATTCCGCATTGACCTTGGCGATTGCGGTGGATGCGCTCGGTAAAGACAAAGTTCGTGCCGTTATGATGCCGTCGCCGTACACCGCCGAGATATCGTGGGTAGATTCACGCGATATGGCAGCGCGGCTTGGTATACGTTACGACGAAATATCGATTGCCGACTGTTTCGATGGGTTTCAGCGATCACTGGCGCCGCTGTTCGAAGGTTTGGCGGAAGACACTACCGAAGAAAATTTGCAGGCGCGCATACGCGGCACGCTACTGATGGCGCTCTCCAATAAAACCGGCGCGATTGTGCTCACCACCGGCAACAAAAGCGAGATGGCAACCGGCTACTGCACCTTGTATGGCGACATGGCCGGTGGTTATGCGGTGATCAAAGATATCGTCAAGACCTTGGTTTACCGGCTCTGTGATTATCGAAATGCTATCAATGAGGTGATCCCGCAGCGCATCCTGACTCGTGCGCCGTCTGCCGAATTACGGCCGAATCAGCTCGATCAGGATTCACTGCCGCCCTATGACGTGCTGGACGGCATCCTGAAGCTGTACATGGAGGACGGCGAAGGCGTTGCGGAACTGCTGGCCGCAGGGTATCGTAAGCAAGATGTCGACCGAATAACCCGCCTAGTCAAGATCAATGAATACAAAAGGCGGCAGGCACCGGTCGGCCCGAGGATTACGCATCGTGCATTTGGGCGCGATTGGCGTTACCCGATAACGTCGAAGTTCAGCGAATAAATTTTTTACTATTTCGTTTGCGAGAGGAGTTCCTGTGAAGCAGATCACCGCCGTCATCAAACCATTCAAACTCGACGAGGTGCGCGAGTCGCTGGCCGCGGTTGGCGTTAGCGGCCTGACCGTGACTGAAGTCAAAGGCTTCGGTCGGCAAAAAGGTCATACCGAGCTGTATCGTGGCGCCGAGTATGTGGTCGATTTTTTGCCGAAGGTGAAGGTAGAACTTGTGGTGGCCGATGACAGCGTTGAAAACGCGATCGAGGCGATTGTGAAAGCGGCACGCACTGGCAAGATTGGCGATGGCAAAATCTTTGTGACCGCAGTTGAGCAGGTGGTACGCATTCGCACTGGCGAGACAGGACCTGACGCGGTCTGATTCTGTGGCATTGTCGGCTGGCGCAATTTGAATCAGTTTC
>JAIXQV010000222.1 GCA_027485535.1 Oxalobacteraceae bacterium
CGAATGCGTCGTCATCAGAGCAAGCGCTGATAAAGCCCAGCTACCGTCCCGATATTGATGGCTTACGCGCACTAGCCGTACTGGCCGTCATCGCATTTCATGCTTTCCCATCAGAGGTACCTGGCGGCTTCATCGGCGTTGATGTTTTCTTTGTTATCTCAGGCTTTCTGATCACCACCCTGATCCAAGAAAGTCTTCAACAGCAAAGCTTCAGCTTCCGTGCGTTTTATGCCAGTCGCGTGCGAAGGCTTTTTCCCGCCCTTTTGACGGTTCTACTGTTCTGCCAAATCGCTGGCTGGTTTGCATTACTGTCGAATGAATACAAAGCGTTGGGCAAGCATATCGCTGCAAGCACAGCATTTATCCCTAACGTCATCTTCTGGAGCGAGAGCGGCTACTTCGATTACGCCGCCGAAGCCAAGCCATTACTTCACCTGTGGAGCTTGGGTGTTGAAGAGCAGTTCTATGTATTCTGGCCCATCGTTGTGTGGCTTTGCTTTAAGTACAGAGCCAGTTTATTCAAGGTCGGCGTAGCGCTGTTGCTTAGTTCGCTGGTGTTGAATCTGATAATGATCGAAGAATCGCCATCGGCGGTTTTCTTCTCACCTACCACTCGAATATGGGAACTGCTTTCTGGATGCTTACTTGCCTATCGAGCGAATTCTAGAACAGGCGTTGTCGAATCCTTCAAAGCCAAGTTTGGCTCGATCAAGTGGATCAGCCATGCTGTTTCAATCATGGGCTTGGTGTCGCTATTGCTAGGCGCATTTCTTATTGATCAAGACACGCTGTATCCCGGTGCTTGGGCATTAGTGCCGGTACTCGGTACGTGCTTCATCATCTTGGCGGGGAATCAGTCTTGGCTCAATACATCGGTGCTTTCCAATCGCTTTCTTGTTTGGATTGGATTGATCAGTTTCCCTTTGTATTTGTGGCATTGGCCATTGCTGTCATTGGCGCGAATCATGGAAGGCAGCAAGCCTGAATGGCAGATCTGTGCTGCTTTAGTCGCAGTGTCATTTGTGTTGGCTGTTCTGACTTACTACTGGATTGAGCGGCCACTTCGGTTCGGACGACATCTGAAACTGAAGACCTATGTGCTTACGATAGCGATGGTCATCGTAGGAAGCTTAGGGATCGCAACCTATTCGCAAGATGGTTTCAAATCTCGTACGACAGATAAAGCAATAGAAGCGCAACTCGCTGACTTGAAGTTCGATATTCCTGATAGCGAAGGCTGGTATTGCCAAGACAAGAATTACGATGGTCCGCGTTGTCACGCCACCGGACCTCATCCATCAGTCGTAGTCATCGGCGATAGCCACGCGCTAACGATTTACTCAGGACTCAGAGAGCGTTTTAAAGAAAAAGGTCAGGATATCGGTCTATATGGTGCTAGTGATGGCTGTCCACCGCTATTGAATGTGGTTATTCAAGATCAGGGCGGCGATGTCAGAAACTGCCTGAAAAAGGGCAATCAGGCGATCCAGCGCGTCATCGCCGATGCAGCGATTAAAGAAGTGATTTTGACGAGCCGAGGGCCGATGTATACCACCGCAAAAGGCTTTGGTGATGTGGAGCTAGAGCAGTTTGGGCCGTGGGTTCTACATGTTGAGGGCGAAAACAAAGGCGTGCGAAGTAATGAGGAGGTATTTGCGTTAGGCCTCACAAAGACGCTAGATGCGCTGCTGGCCGCCGGGAAAAAAGTCACCTTCCTGCACGATGTTCCAGAACTCGGCTTCGATATCCGGAGTTGTTTTTCTTTCAGACCGATGACTATGACGAATAAGGTTGTTACCCCCTGTGCAGTCAGCAGAAAAGCGTTTGAAGCCAGAACCGAAGCCTACCGGGCGATGGTGAATAAAATTTTGTCAGAACGGCCAGAAATTAAAGTGGTCGATTTATCCCAGGCCCTGTGCGATGAGAAGTGGTGCTGGGCTGCGCGGGATGACACCTTGTTCTATATCGATGATGACCACTTGAGCCATCGGGGCGCGGATTTTGTCGTCAGGCAGTTGTGGGATAAGTTCTAGCGCGGGATTAATGCTAAAAATATTTTCAGCGGGTACTTAGATGAGGCATGTTCGCTGCGTTCGCAAGATCCTGCTCAGCGTTCAATGATGTCAGTTCAAACGACTGCGCAAGCCACTCGATCCCAGTCTCATCAATCTTGTGCTGATTAGACCATTGCTCGATCAGCTCAAAGCCGTTTGATATAAACAAGCGCTGCAGATCTTCCCCGCGATGTAGCTGAAACAAGCGGCCTTCTTCATCGCGATGGTGTGGGTCGATGCCAGGCTTTTTGGTGGGGATGGCGATGATCACGCGTCCGTAAAGTTTCAGGCACGCGCGCAGCGATTTCACCGATTCTGTCAGTGCCTCTTGGC
Organism: Oxalobacteraceae bacterium; assembly: GCA_027485535.1. Taxonomy (GTDB): domain Bacteria; phylum Pseudomonadota; class Gammaproteobacteria; order Burkholderiales; family Burkholderiaceae_D; genus Pernthalerella. Next base: position 2,388 of record JAIXQV010000222.1, read on the forward strand.
TCAGATGCATCAGCACACCGTAGCAAACTACACCGTCAAAATTTCCACCGAACGGTATGCCCAGTTCCGGCAGGCCGCTAATGCCCAAACGGCCATGCAGCTCGGGGTGGGTTTGCTGCGCCAGCTGTATAAATTCTGCCGAGGGGTCGACACCGTAGACGTCAAACCCCATGCGCGCGAGTAGCGCGAGATCGCGGCCTGAGCCGAAGCCAATGTCCAGGAGTTTGCTGCCCTTGGCGAATGTCGACTCGAAACGCGCCTCGGCGATGCTGCTGACTTGCTCGTAGCGCGCTGCAAGTTTTGAGGCGTGCGAGTTGTAGTAGGTGAGGGTGGGGTGATCCATAAGCGGATTCAAGGCCCCACAGCAATCTTCGGACGACATTCCGGCGGCGCACCATAACCGGTGGATCTCACCTTGTTCTCCGCCGTGAACTCAATCTGAAACGATCGACACAGGGGCGTGATGTAACGGAAATTCCAAACATAACCGCGGTTGCGCGCAAGCCCGAATTGATCGCGCGATACACCGATGAGCTCAGTGACTTCGCTCACATCCATGCCGGGCGTAATCTGCTTAAAATTCTCTTCGGTCAGTAGCTGGCTATAGCTAATCACTTTGCCATCTGCGTCAAATTGCAGTGAGTAGGTGTGATTGCCGAATGGCCCGCGCGGGAAATCGAGTCGTTGCGCTTGGCTCAGATCTGGCGGTGTCGGGTACGGCTTACCCAATTCCGCGATGACTTGTTCGCGCGATAGTCCGATGAAGCGTTCGGAGGGCGCGTAGGTCTGGCAGCCTGCCAGCAGCGCAACGGCAATCGCCAATAAAAGAGCGGTTCGGTGTGATGTCAGCGTGAAGTTCATGATGGTCTAGATAAATCGCCTTTGACGGTCATGTAGCAAGTGCGGAAGATTCAAATCAGTGAAAGCGCTATGATGTCCAAAGTTCATCGCTGAACCAGCGATCAACGACAGATACCCTACAACAAAATGCCGCCGATGTCCTTGGTGGTGAGTCTTGGATCGCATGAATTCCCCTGTTTCCGATGCGCCTAAAGCCGAATCGACGCTAGCGCTTGTATCACTGATGCTGGGTGGCGTGGTTTGGGGGCTGGCTTGGTGGCCCTTGAAATACTTTGGGCAGCAAGGCTTGGATGGACATGCGATTGCGCTGACAGCGTATGGGCTAGTGGCGATGGTATCGCTGCCATTGATCTGGCGTGAGCGTCGCTTGTGGCGAGGCGAATGGCGGTTGCTGCTCTTGATTGGCCTGCTGTTCGGAATTGCCAATTTCTTGTTCACTTGGGCCTTGATGGTGGGCTCGGTAGTACGCGGCATGCTGCTGTTTTTTCTATTGCCAGCTTGGGGTGTGATTGGCGGCAAGCTATTCCTGCATGAGCAGCTTGGGCCACGGCGTCTTCTCGCGGTTGCGCTTTGCCTGGTCGGCGTTTTTACGATTGTTGGCGGCGTAGCGGTGTTCGACACTCCGCTCAGCTTCGCCGATGCGGCTGCATTTTTGGCGGGTATGGCCTACACCGGTGCCGGCATTGCTAATCGCTCAGCGCTTGCGATACCAATGACCAGCCGCACCATGATGGCGTTTGTCGGGTGTACCGCGATCGCGCTGTTGGGATTATTGGTCCATGTGCCTGCAGTGCCGATGATGGTAGCCAGCGACTGGGCTTTACTGGTGCTCTACGCATTTATTTGGCTGATTGGCGGTACGCTGCTATCGACCTATGGCGTCACGTATGTGCAAGCCAGCCGGGCCGCCGTGATGCAAGTGCTCGAGCTGATTGTGGCGATGGTCTCTGCCGTGCTGCTTGGCGGTGAATCCTTGTCAACTGGTGAGATCATTGGTGCTCTGATGATTCTGGGCGCGACGATGATTGAAGCGCTTGGTACGCGATCTTCAGAGGTATCGTAGCGGCGTCGGCAGCTTATGCATGCGCTTTCTTCGTTGTGTTTGGTCCGATCAACTCAGTTCGCTTGTGCGTTGGTATCCATGAACTCACTTCATTGCCGAATTTTCCTCATTCTTTTTTCAATGCTATCTGCCATGGCTAATGCCCAGTCACTTGATTTCACCAATGCCCAGACTTCGGCGAATATGTGGGTCGTCAATGACGGTGTGATGGGTGGCGTTTCAGAGTCGCGCTTTCGGCATGATGCCGAGGGCGTGATAATTGAAGGTAATGTCTCGCTGGAGAACAATGGTGGCTTTGCGTCGGTAAGAAGCGCGGTGGCGTTTGCCGGGGGTACCGTTGCTCTTGAGGTGAAGATCAAGGGAGATGGCAAACGCTACAAGTTCATTCTTCGCACTGATACGTCACCGCGCACGCCGATGTATCAAGCCGACTTTGTTGCTGCACAAGGTTGGCACACCTATCGATTCGTCCCTGGCGATTTCAGAGCAAGCTTTCGTGGGCGGGCGGTGGAGGCGCCTGAATTAGTATTCGCTGATGCCAAAGAACTCGGCATTCTGATTGCCGATAAACAAGCGGGATCGTTTCGTTTTCAGCTACAGAGTGTGCGAGCTTTGGCTGATCTCAAAGCCAATTAGTACGACCCTTTGAGGTAAGTCCATGTGATTATGTGGATTTTAGATATTGCTATATAAATAATTAAAAACTTAGTAACATCTTTAACCAAGGCCTTTGAGCTATTAGGGTTTTTTAAAAAACAGCAACCTTGCATTTTGAAATTGATTTATTCAGATTTCGTAGTGTTCACTTTCGCCAAGGTCATTGAAAATACTGGGCTCTTGGCTCATATTCGCTGAATTGGGAATTTTTCCTGTTGATTCAGTTGATTTTGCCACCTAGCATCCGCGAAGGGACAAGCTCCCTCTCTTTAATACGTCGTTTGATATGGCGATTCCGCCGGCCGCATTTTTTGCGGCCGGATTTTTTTGTACGATTAAAAAATGTTTGATTTGCTTGAAATCGTTAGTAATTCAGGTATGCTAAAAAGCGAATCATGTGGCTGCGACTACTTTCGGAGTGGTACTTTGTGGCTAATTGATCTCCACGTGCCGTTGTTTGGTTCGTGTAGTACGTACTAAGGGAAATGCTAGCGGCGAGGAAATGCGTAGCGATGCTGCCCCCCAACTCAACTAGGAGACAAAATGAAAAAAACTGTCGGTTCTCTCTCACTCACCGCTTTGACAGCGGCTGCCATGTTGGCGGCTATGCCGGCGTCCGCTGTTAGCGTGAAGGTTGAATCCTTCCAGAAAGCGGATTCGCCTTGGGATATGGCCTTCCTTCCAGATGGCACCATGTTCTTTACCGAGAAGTGCGGTGGCCTCTCTGTGCGTACATCTTCCGGCAGCGTGAATAAGCTGGTGGGTGTTGGCGGTAGCAGCGGCTACAGCCAGACCAAGAATGATTTGTTCTGCGATGGCCAGGCTGGTGTACTCGGCGTTGCGGTTGACCCTGACTTCAAGTCGAACAGCTACATCTACCTGATGTCCAGCTCGCGCGGCGACAACCGTACCTACGGCGGTTACAACAACATCGTGATGCGCATGAAAGTGAATTCTTCACTGTCTGACGTATCCGACATCAAAGAAATCATCAACGACCTCGGCTACAAGCCGAAGAAGTCGAACCACCCATTCGGTGGTCCTGGTGCGCACAATGGCGGCCGTATCCGCTTCAGCCCAGCAGACGGCTTCCTGTACGTGACGATTGGTGATAACCATAGCGGTGAGGGTCCTCAGCACCCAACTCAGATGCGTGGCAAGGTCTTGCGCGTTGACCGCGACGGCAATGCAGCACCGGGTAACAACCCACCGTCAGGTTTTGACAAGCGTGTGTTCACCTACGGCCATCGTAACCCGCAGGGCATTACCTTCCGTCCAGGTACCAATGAGCCATACACTTCGGAAAATGGCCCATGGCACAGCGATGAAGTCACCAAGCTCGTCAACGGTGGTAACGCTGGCTGGGATCCACGTGACAACGTCAATGGCCGTCCGGCATGCCCAGACAGCTACTGCGGTTACTCGCCTAACCAGATGGGTGCATTGCCTCCGAAAGAGCGCGCAGCGTTCATGCCTATGACTGACCTGAAAGCCTATCCAAAGGCGATGAAACCAGCATGGAACAACAACGGCATTTCGCAGGGTATGTGCGGTAGCGCCTGGCTGGTTGGTAAGCAGTGGGGTAGCTGGGAAGGCCGTCTGGCAGTGGGTTACGCTGGTATCGGTATCCACGGCACACCAACGGGTAACCGTATCGACATCTTGGATATTTCCAAGGACGGTATGTCATCCAAGCGTGAAGAGCTGTCATGGCCAGGCGTTGCTGGTCGCTTCCGTCACCTGACCACGGGCCCAGACGGTGCTCTGTACGTGGGTGATGAGGCCGCTAACATGATCTACCGTGTTACACCGGAATAAGTAGCAGTTGTGTCTAAACGCGCTGCCTTCGGGCAGCGCGTTTTTTTATGGAGATATTCATGCGTCGCTTTATCGCACTACTGCTGTGCTCGGGTTTGGCCGTTTTCGGCAAGGCCATGGCCGAGGACACTGAACAACTCAACGGTTTATTGCTAAAAAACCAGTGCTTGGCCTGTCACATGGTTGACAAGCGTAAGTATGGTCCGGTCCTTAGAGAAGTCGCCGCAAAATACGCAGGTGACGCGTCTGCTAACGCAAAACTGGCCGCAAAAATCAAAGCAGGCGGTACCGGAGTTTGGGGCGACGACATCATGCCGCCACAAGCACATGTGACGGATGCTGACGCCAAACAGATGGCGACATTGATTCTGTCACTCGAACCGAAGAAGTAATTCTTGGGACTGTTTTAACCTGCGACCGTCTGCGTAGCGGCCGCGGGCGGCATGAAGCGGATGAGCTAAGCGTGCGTCTTGGCTCAGCCGTCCTCACCACTAGGGCACACAATATCGATAATTGCGCCACCGACGCTGTTCGGTGTAATCGCGCTCCAGTCGCTTGGTGCTTGATTGAGATGGGCCGGTGTTACATCTTTGCCTTTGGCCCAAGGTTCTGTGAAGCGAAACTCTTTTAGCACGCGTAGCTGGCGGTTTTGGCAGTCATACTCTGCCAAGGTTTTTACCGACGCGACGCGATCGGCTCCGGGCTCCAAAAGATTCCCGATTTCCCATACCTGCCGCATGATCGCCATCGGCCCGCTTTGTTTTACGGTGTCGGGGTCGATGTACTTCTCGAACTTGAGTTGGCGGGTATCGCCAACTTTGACCCATTCTGCAGCCGCTGTAATGCAGACGGGAATTAACATCAACGGTATAAGTTTGCGCATACGAGTCTCATTGGTTTTTGGATGGGTAATCCGCCCATTTTCAACGATTGTTAGAAGTGGCGTTAAGCGCCCATGGCCAGCCGCTGATTGAGGCTACGCCGTCCAAGGCCATGTTCGAGCCTTCGTAATTGTAGTACCACATCCAGCGGGTCGCCTGATCCTGCACCTCATCCACCGTGTCAAACACCTGCCGCGCTGCCGTCCAGACGTCCATGTCACCGCATTTAGCGCATCAGCGTTTGAGCAAAGCACTGCTGATATCCAGCGCCCGACACAGATCCAGAATCTAGATCCCAGCCTCAGTCTCAGCCCGCTTCAGGACATCCATGATCTGGCTGTCGGTAAATCTAGGCATATAGCGGTTTGGGTGTAGTACGCCCACTTGTTACTGCTAATGAGCTACGGGTACAAAACGAGTGGTATATGCAGTTGTCCGAGAGAGCCTCTTCACCTCCCGTGCCAATTTAGGCTATTCGAAGATTAGTAACGCTGAACCCGCTCATTCATCGTATTAATCGTCGAGATGATAGTTCAAACGCAAATCGTAACTACTATCAGTTTTTATTTGGAATTCTTGGTCGATATCTTTATAAAACCACCGCAATCTTCTTCTACCAGTAAAGTGCTGTGATAAATTTCAACAGGTACTAATTCGCCCGCATTTTTCAGTTGACCAGCGTGACATCAGAAGTCAATCGAGTACGCATCACGTCTGGTCGAGCGGCTCACGGCGCAGTTTAAACACCAACAGCTATATCGATCTCGATCACGATCTCGATCTCGATCTCGATCACGAGATAACGAACTGTCTGGCCGAGCAGTTCTCGTCGTCCTGTAAAAAACCATTAGCTACATCGATCTCCACTTGGAGATAACGAACGTCGGAGTAATGTCATGCCAAGAATCAAGAGCGCTGCTTCTGTAGTGGTGAATGCTACAACTAAACGGTCAGTCGTTATTGATACGGACAATAACGTTTGGATCTCTAACGCGGCACAGGCAACTCCTCCAGGCGTCAATACAGACTTCACGACCGGTTATACCAAACTGTATGGTGTCGATGCTGGGAAAACAGCGCTTCGCGGTGTGATGGTCTCCGCCACCGGTTCAAAGTTTTACATCTACGACTTCGATGGAAATGCGTCTGAATGGAATGTCGCACTTAGCACTCAGCAAGAAACAAAATTCCTAAGCTACGCAGCAGTCCCTGCTGGATCTGGCCCGACCACCAAAGTAACACTCTTCGCTGGGATTCCATCAAGCGCCGCGCCCATCATTTCGGACTTTACTCTTGCGACGACACCAGCGCCACAGATCGGTGGCTTCCAAACCTTCACAGCACCCGTTCTCACCAACCTAGCGCCCGTAAGTACCGCAGCGACCGGTAACAAGGTATATGCAATCACCGATACCTTCAATCCGGATGGAACCCTTGTTCCTTATGACTCAGTGGTCATCACGCCGGCCACGACTACAGCACCAATCACGCCAGCAAATATATTTTTATACGCGAAGGGTACTGGCACCGATACCACGCTGAAAAACAGCAACGCAGTACGCTTGATCCTGGATGCAAATACGTTCACCAGTCTAAAAGGCGCGATTGAAAAGCCAAACGCAGGCGTGTTCCTGTTCAAGGATTCCAAGAACTATCACTTAGTCACCACCGACAACTCTGCAAAAAATGCACTACAGGTTAATGCGGTAGATACCGTCATCTCTCCGACCTCAGGGCGGGTGTTATCGAGCGATAAACTGGATTACGCGGCGCTGAATTACTTGTTAAATCAGCCAGACTTTAGCCGGACCTATGATTTGTCAGGAACGCTCATCCCTATTGAAGGACAGCTCGATTATTTCAAAGAAGGGTATCAGGTTCCGAATTCGACGCTCGAGCTATACAGCGTTTCGCAGAAGACGCTCGATGCCTCTGGGGAAGAGGTTACCAGGCCACTTGGGCTGGTGTTAAGTACGGCATCGACGTCCGGCGATGTTGCTGCCAGCAATAGCTACTATCTGGGTAGCTCCCTATCACTGAATGACCTGACCCAAAGGTCGCCCAGCATCTACGAGAAAAACAATACGCTGGTGATTGAGTGGGATGCTGATTCAAAAGCTGACCCGCTCTATCTGCGAGTGAACAAAGGAGCGGCGGGGGCGAGTGTTGATAAGCTGACGCTGGACAAGTTACTGAACCTAGAATCCGAGTTAAAGCTTGACCTTGATGGCGACCAGAACGCAAACGGCACCATCAAATACAGCCTAGTAGACTCAATCAAGCTGCTCAGTACAGCCACAGTCAATACACCTATTTATAAAACTAGCAACGACATCTTTTTTACTCTAAAGACTGGCGCGCCAACGCTTACTAATAATGGCGTGATTGACCGTGCTGATTTACTGAGCCGGATTGATCTGGTGTCCCCCAGCAAGTTACGTGGCTATGAAGTGCTGAACAACCGGGATTTGAACCGTGACGGCACTGTCGGCGCAGTTGTCTTATCTACCGTCATTGAGAACGACAACTTCAGCATCTATAAAACCACTGCGGGTGACTTGGTTTATTCATCCAACAGGGGTTTATCGTCAGGTGACAGGATTCCCGGCGCAGTCGGCATCGCGTTTGATGCGCCATTGACACCAGATGACCAAGAGCTGATCGAAAGCTCCAAGGTCGTGGTCGCCAGCATTCAACAGAGTGGGCGCTTGTTATCCATCGCATCTCAGATCATGGATAACATGACAGGCACGACGGTGTTGAGAGAGAATAATTTCTTGCTCAACGCAACGACTCAGGCGTACGGGCCATCAAGTACAACCGCAGCTCCGCCAGGGCCAGCGCCATCCGTGGTGTATGCCTATGGATACTCGACGCCGGAGCGGCAGGTCTTTCTTGCGCGCGAAAAATATTACGACTTTGATTTGAACAATGATGGCGTTATTGGTGACGCCATCACGGCGCAGTTAGCGACCAATGGCAGCGCTACGGTCTATCAAACCGCTGCAGGGGCCGTCTATATTTCGTCAGACCCCACCAAGAACCCGGGTGATGTGGTGGGCGATGCGCTGCTTTTATACGACCTGAGCAACAGTCCTGATCGTATTGATGCCGCTGTTTTTACCTACAAAGCAGATAAGACGCTGTCGGGCGCGAGAGTATTTTCATCAGAGATTGATAACCAAAACCCGGCCAACAATAAATATTTTTCTGAAAGTTTTTCACTCGACGCAGGTATTCTAAAAAGTACCGCAAAAACGCCGCTCGAGCCTTATGAGCTGCGCCAGGTTGAAGTGCAAAATACCATTGACATCAACATGGATGGCACCATTGGTGATGAAATCAAAAGCTCAAAATTTGTTATCGCGCCAAGCAATAGCAGTCTTGGGTTCGGCGTGTACGAGCTAGAAACCCGATTTAACGACAATCCGATATTCATTGCCGCCAAAGATGGGAGCGGCGAAGCCAATGATGCACAGCCAACGGCGGGTATTGTTTATCTACGAAATGCCGAGGGCAGTGCATCCCCCTTTTGGTCAGTACCGAAGTATGGCCTGACCGATGGCAAAGTTGTGGCAGGCGGCATGTTCAGCACGGCCGCCGGTGGTTCAGTTGATTTGGTGGTGAAAGACGAAAGCAAGCAGAAAGCGTTCTACCTGGTCAATTTCGATGCAAGCGGTGGCACAGTCAAGCCAAACGGCACCTTACTAACGCCGTTTGCCCTGTACAACCAAGAAGTAAAGCTTAACTTCGACATTGACAAAAACGGTATTGTCGGCGATTCGGTGACCAAGCTGGCCAGCTCGGATGATTTCGGGTTGTACCAGCTAGATCGTTCGGGTGCGATTGCCCTCACCAGAGAAAACACCTGGGTCGACAGCGGCTCGCAGGGTGTCCAAAAGTCGCTCAACTTTACGGCGCTTAAAAATGCCAACGGCTCAACCTGGCTACCCTATGGGTGGAAGCAGCAGCTAAAAAGCGATGGCACCTATCAGCTATTAAAAAGCGCCGACGCTGCTTCAATTTCACAAGCGGTGTTCAAAGCCGATGGCGCCGGTAGCGTCTACATTACGCGTAAGGTGGTCGGCCCGCAGGGAGCGATTAATACCATTTACGAAGTGAATTTCGGCGCGAGCGGTATCACCAAGAACCCCGCAGGCACCGCACTCAAGCCCGGTGATTTTTATAAAACCGAAATGAATGCCTTGGCCGATATCAACGGCGATTCTTTTGTTGGCAAGCCTTACTTAGCACTGCCGGTGACGCACTCGCAACGTGGAGCAGCGAATTTGCTTCCCAATTTTGATGGCTATGAGGCATTTGCAGATAAATGGGAGGCGACCGCTACCTCGAAGTTCTCTGGCAAGCAGTACCTTGTAAAACCCCTAATTGACCCATCGACAGCGATTGGTTGGGATGGCGTTGACTTTAGTAAAAATTCTCTTCAGATTTTTGATCAACAGTCTCGACTGGTTTCTTCGATCGCTACGCCGAATGGCTGGCAAATCATCCTTGGCAGTGGCGATTTCAATGGCGATGGAAAAGGTGATTTCGCGACGGTTGATTGGGCAAAAAATCAGGTGATTGTTTACAAGGGTGACGACAAAGGTAATTTTGCGCCATTACAGCAGGTGGGAATTAGCTTTGAGGATCAAACGAATTTGCCGCGATATATGTGGAAAGGGCAAGATATTAGACCATCTGATTGGATGCGCCCACGATCCCATGGACTTACCGGCGATTTTAATAACGACGGACTTTCTGACATCGCCATTCTTGAAACGAATAGCAACAAAGCGCAATTTAAAGGTAATGATGTCCTAGGGATATACACCAACACCAAAGGCAAGATTTCGCTGGTGGATACCGTGGTTGTTGGAAACAATGAATACTCCGATATCACTTCTGGCGATTTGAATAAAGATGGATTTGCCGATCTGGTGCTGGTGGGTTCGGAGAATGGCTCACTCAAAGTGATTTTGAGCGACAAGGGGGTATTTTCAAAAGCAGGTGTTTTGTCCAGGCAGGTCGATTTGTCGGGCATTTATTACCCTGATCATGCGCGCATTGGCGATATCAACAATGACGGTAATGCGGACATTATCGTCGGTGCAAAAACTCCTGCCGGCACCAACAGAATCATTCAAGCCTATATTGGGAATGGCACCGGTGAGTTTTCTGAGGTGCAGAATCTTTCAAAAAACTTTGTGATTCCACTGAATTCTGGGGGATTTGAGCTAAACGATCTAAACAAAGACAGGCAATTTGATCTGACGCTCGCCAATGGCCAGACATTTATGAACGTCAGTAATGTGGTGGATAGCACCTCGACCTATAACTTTTCGTCGCTTAGTGCTATCGATGTCCCATCCTTTAACAAGGATCTTGTGCCTTTAGGCATCGATATGAAACAAAAAATGTTTCTTCCTAATCCGGGATCCGTTGTAATTACCACGCCTCAGGACGGGACCTCTACGACTGTTAATGGCAGCTCGCAGATCTCTTTTGACGCCAAGGGCGGTGTTGTGCCTCAGATTCAGGTAGTTAGTCCAAACAGTATCACGGTAAATAACGATCCACTCGCTAGTGCCCGATACTTGACAATGAATCCAGCTACACGTTGGCCTGCTTCGCGGTATGCTTGGGATGCGCCGCCAACATCTGAATTATCGCAGTTAAGCTATAACAAACCCCACGATTATTTTATTGGCGCTACAGATCCGGTACTACTGGATTACGTTCAGGGAGATCGATTGTTCTTTCTTGAGCCGGGTTACATTGAGTTCATGGGGATTTTTGTGCCGCAATTCCCACGAAATGGTTATGACAGCAAATACCATGCCCCGTGGGTGAAGATCTTCTACCAATCAGATCGGTTGGAGAAAGCAAACCAAAATAATGATGCCGCAAAAAACGGAACCGAAGTTTTTATCAAG
>JAIXQV010000146.1 GCA_027485535.1 Oxalobacteraceae bacterium
GAACTAGCTCCACGGACGCTCACGCTTCCGCCATTAATCTTCTCCGGCTTATACGAAACAATTCAGGCTGACAAAGGAAGTGCAGAAATATCACTACCGATGGGCCCAATTCAGATCGGAGGCATAGCAGAGCCTAATCACGAACTGGAATCTGCCGGCAAGCAGGTCGTTTTACCAAGAAATCACGCCCCGGAGAGCTGGTTATCTAGCGATATGAACCCGGTTTACATGGGCCCATCACCCTCTTTACGCAATAGCCATTTTATCGGCGGCGGCTCCGACAAAACCACGCTCAGCTTTCTACCCGATGATTTATCCCCGGCTGTCCTACAAAATTTAAGCCGAGAAAACTTGCAAAGGTTCGAGCAGATTCGCGATAGCTATACGACCGAAACACAAACCATCGAGATCAAAGAGAAAGATGGTAGCAAGGGTGGAAGAACCGTCGATGTCACCGTACGGAAATTCAATCGCCCAGACCCGAGCACTTATTTAACCAAGGCCACAATTAATGAACATTTATCTGTGTTTCGCGACAAGCCCTGCCTTTTCCTCACACGCTATGCTTATGATAGCTTCTGCAAAAATGGAATCGGTCGTAAAGACGGCCAGTTTTTAATTCCTAAAGACATCGGCGACAAAATAGAAAAGCTGCTTAGTAACAAGTCCACGTTCGGGGCCGGTGAGGCACAGTTAGGCATCCCTAGCGGTGCTTGGAAAAATCAGGAAATCATTCGGGTTACGGTCAATGAAATTCCAAACCTACGAATGGCTTCCGGCAATGAGGTCGGCGCCAATAACTACTGGATGCCGGGTGGCTACCTACCTAACGGATTACCAGAGGCCGTATGCGACCAAATTCCAAACGATAAAGTCACCATGAGTAGCTTCTTTCCTGCTGACTAACAGCACCGACTCGCGCCAGATAGTCTGAAATTCTTTTATGCATATGGAGAACGCAATGGAAAACATCCTGCTTCATGAAAAAGCGTGGAGCTACAAACTTTACAAAAACGGGGCGGACTATGTCCTTTCGGTTCCGTGTGGTAGCTCGGCGCTGTACGAAGTTGATATTCCAATTGATCAAGCAGTGGCTGAGGCTGGCTTACTTGATCCTGGCCTGCTAGATCTGCTGGCCACCTCAATTCGGCAGGATCCCGATGCCCACCTATCACACCCCATTTCCCTAAACTAGCTTGGGGCTGTTTATCCCGCAATATCCCTAGCCCACCCAATCCTTTCTCTGTCGATTTCCCTGCGATCAGGCTGGTGCTCGTGAGCGATTTTCGCTCTCGGGCAAATGCCTGCGGGTTGCCTTTGCGCGCCGCTCTCGCCGATATTCATTAGAATGCAACAGTTTTTGCGCGCCCGAGTGGCATCTCTTAGCAAACAGGCATTCGATATCCAGCATGGCAACCCGAAAAAGCGACTACAGCGAATCATCAATCCGCGTCCTCAAAGGCCTTGAGCCGGTCAAGCAGCGGCCAGGTATGTACACCCGTACCGAAAACCCGCTGCACATCATTCAGGAAGTGATCGATAACGCCTCGGACGAAGCGCTCGGTGGCTACTGCAAGCATATCGAAGTTACCTTGAATACCGACGGTAGCGTCAGCGTCGAGGATGATGGTCGCGGAATTCCGGTCGGCTTGCACCCGGAAGAGAAGGTGCCGACGGTTGAAATTGTTTTCACGCGTTTGCATGCCGGTGGCAAATTCGACAAAGGCTCTGGCGGTGCGTATGCGTTCTCCGGTGGCTTGCACGGGGTCGGCGTATCGGTCACGAATGCGCTGTCGTCGAAGCTGGAGATCACCGTCTGGCGCAAGGATGACAAAGGCCAGGGTGTGCATACGCTTCAATTTGCCAATGGTGATGTAGTACAGAAGCTGAAGTCACGCGCTGCTGGCAAGGATGATAAAAAAGGCGGCACCCGGGTCACAGCTTGGCCCAACCCTAAGTATTTCGATTCACCACAGATTCCGCTCGGCGAGCTACAACGCCTGCTGCGCTCCAAGGCAGTGCTTCTACCCGGCGTTAAAGTCACACTCACCCACGCAAAAACTGGCGAGACACAATCTTGGCTGTATGAGCAAGGCCTGCGCGGTTACTTGAATGAGGCGCTCTCGCAAAGTGGTGGCGGTAACTTACTGATTCCTTTTTTCGAGGGTGAGCAATATGCCACCGCAGACGCCGATGGCTTTGCCGAGGGCGAAGGCGCGGCTTGGGTAGTGGCGTGGACCGAGGAAGGCAATGTAGTGCGCGAGTCTTACGTCAATCTGATACCGACGCCGGCTGGTGGCACGCACGAATCCGGCTTGCGCGAGGGCTTGTTCGGCGCAGTGAAGAGCTTTGTTGAATTGCACTCGCTGCTGCCCAAGGGCGTGAAATTGTTACCCGAAGATGTGTTCGCGCGTACCTCGTTCGTGCTGTCTGCGAAGGTGCTTGATCCACAGTTTCAAGGGCAGATCAAAGAAAAGCTCAACTCACGCGATGCGGTTCGCCTGGTCGCTGGTTATGCACGCGGCGCACTCGAGCTGTGGCTGAACCAGCACGTTGATTACGGGCGCAAACTGGCCGAGCTCGTCATCCGCCAAGCACAGAGCCGTCTGAAATCTGCGCAGAAAGTCGAGAAACGTAAGTCATCGGGTGTCGCCGTGTTACCCGGTAAGCTGACAGATTGTGAATCGACCGACATCACACGCAATGAGATTTTTTTGGTCGAAGGTGATTCTGCAGGTGGCTCAGCCAAGATGGGGCGCGATAAAGAATTTCAAGCGATCCTGCCATTGCGCGGCAAGGTACTGAATGCTTGGGAAACCGAGCGCGATCGACTATTTGCCAATAACGAGATTCACGACATCGCCGTTGCCATCGGTGTCGATCCACACGGTAAAAACGACAATCCTGATCTTTCAAATCTGCGCTACGGCCGGATCTGTATCTTGTCCGATGCAGATGTCGATGGCTCGCATATTCAGGTACTACTGCTCACGCTGTTCTTCAAGCATTTTCCGAAGCTGATCGAGCACGGGCACATTCACATTGCACGTCCACCGCTCTATCGAGTAGATGCGCCTGCGCGCGGTAAAAAGCCAGCGCAAAAGATTTATGCACTCGATAGTGGGGAACTAGAAGCGGTCGAAGATAAGCTACGTAAAGACGGTGTCAAAGACGGCGCTTGGAATATTGCTCGCTTCAAGGGCTTGGGCGAGATGAGCGCGGATCAGTTGTGGGAAACCACTATGAATCCGGATACTCGTCGTCTGCTGCCTGTGGCCTTGGGTGAGCTGGATATGAAAGCATCTGAGCAGCGCTTCACCATGTTAATGGGTAAAGGTGAAGCAGCGGCCCGTCGAGCATGGCTAGAAGAGCATGGCAATGAAGTCGAGGCTGACATTTAAAGTCTCCAGCACAATAAGATCCTATGACTGACCAAACTAACCTATTCGAATCCGCCACTGACGATAGTGGTGAATCGCTCACCCTCGCTACCTTTGCCGAGCGCGCTTATCTCGATTACGCAATTTCAGTGGTCAAAGGGCGCGCACTGCCCGATGTGTGCGATGGACAAAAGCCTGTGCAGCGTCGCATCCTGTACGCGATGGATCAGCTGCGACTCGACCCGACTGCAAAGCCGCGAAAGTCAGCCGCCGTCGTGGGCGATGTACTCGGTAAGCTGCATCCTCATGGTGACCAATCGGTCTACGACGCGATGGTACGGATGGCGCAGAATTTCGCGTTGCGCTACCCACTGGTTGATGGCCATGGCAACTTTGGCTCACGTGATGGCGATGGCGCAGCAGCGATGCGCTACACGGAAGCGCGGCTGACGCCGATCTCTCAGCTACTGCTGGATGAGATCGACATGGGCACGGTGGATTTTGTACCAAACTACGATGGCTCAAGTGAAGAGCCCAAACTGCTGCCGGCACGACTACCGTTCGTCCTGCTGAATGGCGCATCCGGTATTGCCGTTGGCCTCGCGACGGAAATCCCGTCGCATAATCTGACTGAAGTAGCAGAAGCTGCGGTCGCACTCATCAAGAATCCCAAGCTATCGCATGAATCTTTGATGGCGCTGATTCCCGGACCAGACTTCCCCGGCGGCGGGCAGATCATCACGCCACCGGCGCAGATCAGCGAGATTTATAAAGCCGGGCGCGGCAGTGTCAAAGTTCGCGCGCGTTGGAAGATTGAAGATCTCGCACGCGGCCAGTGGCAACTGATCGTCACTGAGCTGCCGCCAGGGACATCGGCGCAAAAAATTCTGGAAGAAATCGAAGAGCTGACCAACCCCAAGGTCAAACTGGGCAAGAAGAGTCTCACCCCGGAACAACTCGCTACCAAGCAAACCATTCTCGGCGTACTGGATACAGTGCGCGATGAGTCCGGACGCGAAGCACCGGTGCGCTTGGTGTTTGAGCCGAAGTCAAAAAATCAGGATCAGGAAGAATTCAGCAATTTGCTACTGGCGCATACCTCGCTCGAGAATAATGCCGCCATTAACCTGGTGATGATCGGCGCGGATGGGCGTCCACGGCAAAAAGGTCTCGGCGACATTCTGCGTGAATGGATAGGCTTCCGATTCGATACCGTTACGCGGCGCACACAACATCGTCTGGGCAAAGTCGATGACCGCATTCATATTCTTGAGGGCCGCGAAGCGGTCCTGCTGAATATCGATAAGGTGATCAAGATTATTCGCGAGTCAGACGAGCCTAAACCGGCGCTCATGAAAGCCTTCAAGCTGTCGGATAGACAGGCCGAGGATATTCTTGAGATTCGCTTGCGACAGCTGGCGCGACTCGAAGCCATCAAGATTCAGCAAGAGTTGGCTGAGCTACGCAAAGAGCGTGTGGTTCTACAAGATCTGCTAGACCAGCCTGCCTCCATGAAAAAGCTGCTGGTGAAAGAAATTGAGAGCGACGCAAAACAATATGGTGATAAACGACGTACCTTGATCGAGGAAGCGGAGCGCGCAGTAGCCGAGCAAAAACTGATCGATGAACCAGTCACTGTCGTGATCTCGCAAAAAGGTTGGGTACGCTCGCGCCAAGGTCACGGTCACGATGCGCAGCAATTCACCTTTAAATCAGGCGATGCACTCTACGCGGCCTTTGAGTGCCGCACGGTCGATACCCTGCTCGCGTTTGGCTCCAATGGTCGGGTGTACTCGGTCGCAGCCGCGCAACTACCGGGCGCGCGGGGTGACGGTGTGCCGGTGACAACGCTGGTCGAGCTTGAGTCCGGAACGCGGTTGTTGCATTACTTTGCGGGTGCTGCCAACACATCGCTCTTGCTATCCTCAACTGCGGCGTTTGGATTCTCTGCCAAAGCAGGCGATATGGTGTCCAGACAAAAAGGCGGGAAATCCTTCATGACGATGGATGAAGGCGATGAGCCGCTCATGCCACGCATCATCGCTGCCAACGCAAGCGCTGTCGCCTGCCTATCTGAACGCGGAAGACTATTGGTATTCGGTTTGGCTGATATCAAACATCAGCCGGGCGGTGGTCGTGGTGTCACGCTAATGGAACTGGATGAGAAAGAACGACTTTTAGCAGCTGAGCCCATTAGTCAAAAAGGTGTGCGTGTGATCGGCACTGGTCAACGTAGCGGAAAGGCGCAGGAAACTAATCTTTCGGGCGCTGATCTGACGCACCATATCGGCAAGCGTGCACGCAAAGGTAAATTGCTGGCATCGCGCATGAAAGCCAGTCACCTGGTATCGCTCAGCTGATGACCCTCGCGTGAACTCAGGAGCTTGGCGTTGGCAAGGCCGATGCCAACCTCTCCTTCAGCTGTTCAATGTTCTTGCAATCGTGGCCGAGAACTATACGCAACGCGCCTCTCTGCTCGGTGTTTGGCCGAAAATGCGTGCTAATACCTAACATGCTTGAAAAACGCCGGGCATCTTCGGCATGATGTGGCAAGTATTCAATCCGGGTCACGCCGACGCTGTAGTGTTTGTAATTCGCCGTTCTGACCACACGCCAATGATCGACGGGCAGTGAAGCGCCCATCTGTTTCGCCAAACCACTGACACCGTTACCATTGACCAGCTCGATTGACAGCACTGGACCATCGATGAACTTGGCCAGGACACTTCGCTGTGCATCCAGTAATGATGTCGCTATCAATTCAGAATTTCTTTCCAATCGCTTGGATATTTTGGATGAGTCCGATGATGCTAATGAGGCGGGGGCGGAGGCGGAGGCGGATGTCGATACTGATATCGGGTAGCGAAGCGCGTAGGTTGATGGGCCTGTCGCCTCGATCAGGTTTTCGAGGGATCCGGTAACAGGCGATAAAGCTGCCTTACCGACCGGTTCAGTTTCGCTCGATGCATTCAGCTTATTTTCAAGCGCCTGCAATCGGCTACGATTACCCTCGTGATACGGATCAATATTCAATGCCTGCTGCAAGGCGTCACGCGCCTCCGTATTTCGCCCGCGAAGCTGAAGCGCATACGCCAGATTCGAGTACACATGCGGAGCCGGATGATCGTTGGCTAGTTGTTCTAGTAGCACAATCGCGTTATCAAGATCGCCGCTCATCCCCAGTAATGCCGCCATACCATTCTTGGCCTCGGCGTGTGTCGGGTCGAGTGACAATGCGCTGTTATAGGCTTGCTTGGCTTCACCATACTGTCCCGCCCGATGCAATTGCTTACCACGCTCATATTCACTCTGAGCGCTTTTCACTAACCGTAGTTGCGCCTGAGGGCTAGAATCAAACAGACTACTCATACTGGGGAAGATAGAGCAACCCAATAGTAGTGGCCCACAAAGTGATAGCGTGACACCCGTCTTTGTATTCACCATTTGCTCCTTTAACTGCGTCAGTTTGCGCCCAAACTTGGTAATAAAACTCGATAAATCTGTATCATTGCCGGGCCAACCAGTACCAGCATCAGTGTCGGGAAGATCATGAAAATCAGCGGCATGAGCAGCTTCACCGCAATCTTCGCAGCCGCCTCTTCTGCACGCTGCCGACGCTTGGTGCGTAAGTTATCTGCATGTACTCGCAGGGAATCACCCATGCTGGTACCGAAGCGATCGGCTTGAATCATCATCGCAACCAGTAGATCAATTTCCTCGATTCCGGTACGCAAAGCGAGATGCCGAAGCGCTGTCTCCCTTGAGAATCCGCTCCTCAGCTCCATCAGCACGAGTTGCAACTCTTGCGCCAACACCTTGCTCTTGATATCAATCTCAGCTGCGACCTTGGCGATCGCTTGATCAAGTCCTAAGCCAGCCTCGACGCAAATAATCAATAAATCGAGTGCGTCCGGGAATGATTCAAATATCTCACGCTGGCGATCGGCAATCTTGTAGCGCAAGACAAGATTAGGTAAGTAGTAGCCAACAGCAGAAGTACTTACGAGTACGAACAGAATTCGGCTGGCACTGGAAGCCAGCAGCCCCTCGCCACTCAGGGTCAATGCGATGAGTGGAAAGCTCAAGGCCAGTAGCGTCTTGATACCGAAGAAAATGGTTGGCGCCGAAGGCTGGCGCCAGCCCGCATTAATAAAGGCGATCCGAATCGCCGACCCTTCCCAGCCTTCTGCGGGCAGCGATAGTTTTGCGAGCGGCTGTATCACACTGGCCATTCGTTCCCGCCAGCGCGCTGATCGCTCCACCACGATATTCGAAGCCATGGCCTCAGCGAGTCGCTGCCGAACACGACTGGTGCTTAACCACCAAACTAGTCCGGCAGAAAGGCTTGCGATGGAAACAAACACCACCATCAAAAATATGATCACTTGCATCGTCATCGCATACTCCGAGTAAATGAACTTCGTAGCCGCTTTACACCCGCAGCTGCACGATCGTCCGCATCCAGAGCCCACCCAGCAGCATTTGGACTGCCGCAATACCTAGTGCAACCCGACCGAGCGGATCTTCGATCAGTCGAAATAGATAGTCCGGATTAGTAATAGATAAAAGTAGTGCCATCGCGACGGGCATCAGAAACAAGATCCACCCAGAAAGCCTTCCCTCCGCCGATAAAGCACTGACCTGACCTAATAGCTTGAGACGTTCGCGGATCAAGTGCGACATGTTCTGCATCAGCTCGGCCAAGTTGCCGCCAGTGTCGCGCTGTATGAGCACCGCCACGACTAGAAAGCGTAAGTCATCAATCGGTATGCGCTGCGAAAGATGTTGCATCGCCACCTGTAAGCCGAGCCCATAGTTGATTTCATCAGCGACTTGACGAAACTCGCCTGCAATTGGCTCAGGCATCTCTTCTGCGACCATCTGCATAGTTGCCGGAAGCGCATGGCCCGCACGTAGACTACGGGCGATGAGATCAGCGACCTCGGGTAATTGCTGCTGGATCTGCTGCAAGCGACTGTTTCGCTGCCGGTTGAGGAGCGCAAAAGGTATCAGCGCACCACTGATCGCTATCGCTGATGCGGTCAACCAATTTCCAGATAAAGCCAGACCGAGCAAGAGGCCGATGCCCGTGGCAGTGCCGCAGTAAGCCAGCAAACGGCTGACATTGATAGCGCTGCCTGCTTGCTGAAGTTGCGTATCGAGTGTTTGCGCCGCTGGGATTTTGCGCAAAAATTGATCGACTTCGTGGCTATCTGACAGCCTACGCTGCTTCAGTAGTGATACCCGGTAGGCACTTTGTGATTGAGCGCCTCCCATGGCTTGTATACGTTCGCTAAAGCGCCGAGCTGCCTGACTTTGTGTCGAAAACCACCAACGCCAAAGTGCCTCTACCGCAAAAGCGGTCGCGATAAAAATCAGCAGGGAAAAGCTGAAAAAAAGCAGATTCATGGCAAGCTCCCGTTTTTAGCCGATCGCAGGCGTAGGCTGGTAAATTGAGTCGGATACTGACAGCCCGAATTCCTTGAGCCTCTGCTCAAACTGAGGGCAAATACCGGTGGCACTAAAATAGCCCTTTACCTTGCCATCACTGGCGACGCCGGTTCGGCGAAAACTGAAAATCTCTTGCATCGTGATGACATCACCTTCCATGCCGGTAATCTCTTGAAGGCTGACTAATTTGCGACTGCCATCAGAAAATCTCGTCAGTTGTATGACGATCGTGATGGCCGAAGAAATCTGCTGTCGAATCGCACGTAAGCCTAAATTCGCGCTGGCCATACCGATCATGTTCTCTAGGCGAGCAAGAGCGTCTCGAGGCGTATTTGCATGAATGGTTGCCAGCGACCCCTCATGGCCTGTATTCATCGCCTGCAGCATGTCGATCGCCTCTGCGCCTCGAACCTCACCCAAAATGATTCGATCGGGTCGCATACGCAATGCATTTCTAACTAATGCACGCTGCGGCACTTCACCCTTACCTTCGATATTCGGTGGGCGCGTCTCAAGCCGGACCACATGAGGTTGCTGAAGTAGTAGCTCGGCTGCATCTTCAATGGTGATGATGCGCTCGCTTGAAGGAATGAAGCCTGAGATAACATTCAGCAGCGTGGTCTTGCCGCTCCCCGTACCACCGGAAATAAGAATATTCAACTTAGCGCACGCCAGTACTTCTAATAATTCTGCAATTTGTGGCGTCAGTGTTTGACGCGTAACCAGATCTTTCATGGTCAGCCGTTGCACTGAAAAACGTCGTATCGACAATACGGGGCCGTCTAGC
>JAIXQV010000131.1 GCA_027485535.1 Oxalobacteraceae bacterium
GATTAGTCGCTGGTTGCGACTACCGAAAATCTTGGTGAGTAGGGACATGCCGAGGGTAGAAAAAATCAGGACCGCGCGCCTTTGCTGGCGCAAGTCGAAGCTGCGATTTTAGCATGCAGACCCTTGTTATCCGACTGACATCACTCGTCCGCGAAGGCTTGTGCTAAGGTTGTCAGATGGCTAAATCTGCACCCAATTTCACGCCGATGCGGCGTACCGAGCCGCGCTCGTCGAGTCGTGAGCTGCTCGAGTATTTACGCTCTGATGACAAACTCGGCAACTTGCTGCCGACCGTGGAGCAGGTGGTTCAGCTGCAGGCCGCCTGCGAACAGCAGCTGCCCAGTCTATTCAGCAGCTGTCAGGTCATGCAGCTGCGCGAGGGCACACTGCATATTTCAGCGCCGAATGCCGCACTGGCGACGCGATTGCGCCAAGTGCTACCGAAGCTGCAACAAGGCCTGCGCGAAAATGGCTGGGGGGTCGAGCAGATTCGTCTCAAGGTGCAGCTGATGCCAACGCAGCCTGCGCCACCGCCGCCATCAGCGCCACGCGTGTTGTCGAGCGGAGCGATCGAGTCCTTCGCGTCACTTGCCAGTCAAATCGAGGACAGCCCGTTGCGGGATGCGCTGCAAAAACTGCTCAAGCACCAGGGCAAAATCTGAATTAAACGGGGGCCCACTCTTGCTCGAGCTGCGTCGAGTAAGCCGCTGGCGCGGCAGAGGCTAGAGGGAAAGTCGTGATCTCGTAGGCTTCACTATCGTCGAATAGTGCGCGCAGTAATTTGTTGTTCAGCCCGTGGCCTGACTTGTGCGCGGTATAGCTTGCCAGCAGCGGGTGACCTGCCAAATACAGATCGCCCATGGCGTCGAGTATCTTGTGGCGCACGAACTCATTGCGATAGCGCAGTCCGCCGCTATTGAGAATACGAAATTCATCCATCACGATGGCGTTTTCGAGTGAACCGCCGCGCGCTAATCCCATGCCGCGCAAGGTTTCGACATCCTGCATGAAGCCGAAGGTACGTGCGCGCGCGATTTCGCTGATATAAGAGGCGATATCGAGATCGACCTCGGCCGTCTGACCTGAGCCATCGACTGCAGGGTGATTGAACTCGATAAAAAACTTCAGTCGAAATCCATGCCAAGGCTCAAGCCGCGCCCACTTCTCATGAGCACCTTCACCCTCACGTACCTCGATGGTTTTTTTAACGCGGATAAAGCGCTTCGCTGCACCAAGCTCCACACAGCCAGCTTGCTGCAACAAGAATACAAATGAGGCTGCCGAACCATCCATGATGGGAATTTCTTCGGCATTCAGATCAACCACTAGGTTATCAATACCCAAACCGGCACACGCAGAGAGCAAATGCTCAACGGTCGATACCCGTACGCCATTTTTTTCAAGTACCGAAGCCATACGCGTATCACCAATGCTGTTGGCCTGGGCGGGAAGTTCAACCACTGGATCGACATCGACACGACGAAATACGATGCCCTGATCCGGCTCTGCAGGGCGCAGGGTGAGAGTCACGCGCGTACCGCAGTGCAGACCAACGCCTGTGGTCGACACCGTATCGCGAATAGTGCGCTGCTTAATCATGCGGGTATCAGCAGCTGAGACTGCAATGTGAACTGAGCGCCAATGGCTTTGCTATTGAAGTCGTTCATGCGCAGCCTCAACTGCCTTGCGATCACAGTTGGCCGAGCAGCGTTTCTGCGTTCGACACTTCGAACTTGCCAGCAGCTTCAAGGTTGAGCTGCTTGACTACGCCATCCTTCACGACCATTGAGTAGCGCTGCGAACGAATACCCATGCCGAAGCCCTTCAGATCAAATTCAAGGCCCAGCGCTTTGGTGAGGTCACCGTTACCGTCGGCCATCATGCGCACGACGCCGGTCGCGTGTTGATCACGACCCCAAGCACCCATGACGAAAGCATCATTCACCGAGATGCACCAGATTTCATCGACGCCTTTGGCGTGCAGTTCGCTCGCATGTTTGACATACCCGGGCACGTGCTGCGCCGAGCAGGTGGGCGTGAATGCACCTGGCAGACCGAAGATCGCGATGGTCTTACCTTTGACGAGCGTGGCGACATCAAAGGTGTTGGGGCCGAGCGTGCAGCCTTCGGTCTCGGTTTCGATGAATTCAGCTAGCTTGCCGTCCGGCAGACGATCTCCGATTTTGATGCTCATAGTGGTCCTTTGGGTAGTGGGAGGTTAAGTTGAACATGCTGGATCCCGGCCTTCGCCGGGATGACATTATCGACGGCAGCTGGTGCTAGTGCGTCAAACCTGCGCAGAGGTGACCGGATAAAAAGCCAACAGGGCTTACGGGTAACGCTTGCGCCATTCGAAATTTGCAAATGCATTGGCTATTTGCGTGTCATGCCGGCGCAGGCCGGCATCCAGTATCTTCGTATTGACCGATGTCCGACAAGCGGCCGGTCAGGGCAAAGTATGCCCTGACCGCCAATTTCTTGCAGGCTCAGTCTGCCTGCCGGCGCAGGAATGCCGGAATGTCGTAAGTCTCAGTCCCGTTGCGCTCCATCGCCCGCACCGTCTCGGAGGCATGCTCGCGCCGCCACACCGCTGGGGTGCGAATCGGCTCGAACGTCTGGTTCGCGCCAGGTACGGCATCTGATGCCGCAACTGCAGGCGCGGCGTCATAGGTACCGGTGCGCGCAATCGGCGTCGAGACCAGCTGCGGACGACGTGCCCGACCGAGGCCGGTAGCAACCACCGTGACACGCACTTCGTCACCCATGCCATCGTCATAGGCAATACCTTGGGCGATCGAGGCATCCGGTGCCGCGAAGGCACGCACGGTTTCCATCACCTGCTTGATCTCTTTACCCTTCAACGACCGGCTTGCGGTCACGTTCACCAGCACACCACGCGCACCGGACAGATCAATACCATCCAGCAGCGGCGAGGCGACTGCCTGCTCGGCAGCGATACGCGCACGATCAAGACCAGAAGCCACCGCCGTACCCATCATCGCCTTGCCCTGCTCAGCCATGATGGTCTTCACATCATTGAAGTCGACGTTGATATGACCCGGCACATTAATGATCTCAGCGATACCCGCTACCGCATTGTTAAGCACATCATCAGCGTGACCAAGCCACTCGAGCATGCTGTCATCTTCGTAGATCTCTTCCAGCTTTTCATTGAGGATGACGATCAGTGAGTCGACATGCTTACTGAGTTCTTCCAGACCCTCGTTAGCGATGTCCAGGCATTTCTGACCTTCATGGCTGAATGGCTTGGATACAACTGCTACGGTCAATGCACCGAGTTGCTTGGCAACTTCAGCCACCACCGGCGCCGCACCCGTACCCGTGCCACCACCCATACCGGCAGCGATGAACACCATATGAGCACCACGCAACGCATCTTCGATACGGTCGCGCGTCTCTTCAGCCAGTTGACGTCCAACCGCTGGCTTCATACCGGCACCGAGTCCGGACTCGCCAACCTGAATCACGTTATGCGCTTTGGATTGCGACAAGGCCTGGGCATCCGTATTGGCAACGATGAATTCGACGCCCGACACACCCTTGTTAATCATGTGCTGCACGGCATTGCCGCCAGCACCGCCGACACCGACCACCTTGATGATCGTTCCTTTCGTGTTTTCCAGCATATCGATTTCCATATTGACTCCCTTGGGTGAAGCAGTTTTCAGTCGTTAGCCATCACGCGATGTGACAGCTAGCCACTGACAACTGCGGTTAAAACATGAAAAATTTAAAACACTAAAAATTTCCGAGAAACCATTCCTTCATTCGCTGCCATACCGCCGTGGCAGAACCACCCTGACGCACGATCACTTGCCCACGCAGATACTGCCGCTTGGCCTCATCCAGCAAACCAAGCACCGTTGAGTAACGCGGACTCTTCACCACATCCGCCAACTGCCCTTCGTACACAGCAGTACCTACACGCGCCGGCTTAAGAAAAATATCTTCTGCCAGTTCGCACATGCCCGGCATCATGGCGCTACCGCCCGTGAGCACAACGCCCGATGACAACACCTCTTCAAAACCGGATTCGCGCACGGCCTCGTGCACCAGCGAGAACAACTCCTCAACCCGCGGCTCAATCACCGCAGCGAGGGCGGCTTTGGATAAGGTACGCGCGCCACGATCGCCCAAGCCGGGCACGTCGAACACATCAGTCGGGTCGGCGAGCAACTGCTTGGCAATGCCGTAGCGCACCTTGATCTCTTCGGCTTCAGCCGTCGGCGTGCGCAAAGCCATCGCAATATCATTGGTGATTTGATCGCCAGCGATCGGAAGCACCGCGGTATGACGAATCGCACCTTCGGTGAAGATCGCGATATCGGTCGTACCACCACCAATATCTACCAGTACCACCCCCAGCTCTTTTTCATCAGCGGTGAGTACCGCATCCGCCGAAGCCATAGGCTGAAGAATCAGATCAGTTACTTCCAAGCCGCAGCGACGCACACACTTGACGATGTTCTGCACGGCAGAAACTGCGCCCGTCACGATATGCACCTTGACCTCAAGCCGTATGCCGCTCATACCGATCGGCTCGCGCACATCTTCCTGATTGTCGACAATGAACTCTTGCGGCACGGTGTGCAGCAATTGCTGATCGGTCGGGATATTCACGGCTTTCGCAGTTTCAATCACACGCGCCACATCAGCGGCACTGACTTCCTTGTCTTTGATAGCCACCATGCCGCTCGAGTTGAAGCTACGAATATGGCTACCAGCGATACCGGTCCAGACATTCCTCACATGGCAATCCGCCATCAACTCGGCCTCTTCCAGCGCGCGCTGTATGGACTCGACGGTGGCCTCGATATTCACCACCACGCCTTTTTTCAGGCCTTTGGATTCGCTTTGACCTAGGCCGATGATTTCATGGCGCCCATTCGGCAGCACCTCGGCAACCACGGCGACCACCTTCGAGGTACCAATGTCGAGTCCGACGATCAGGTTCTTTGCTTCTTTTGTCATACGTTGTTCAGTATTTGTCTCGTTAAGTTGTACAGCGATCGCCTGCTCTGAAACTATCTATCAACTTCATAGTGCGCCTTCGGTCGTATTCACGCTGCTACTCGGTTGAATTCTCCGCTTCAATGCCAACCCATTCGGGTAACGCATATCAATCGTGTCGATGCGCCCCGGCAGCGCCGAAGCAAGCCGTGGATAAACGCTGACTAAGCGATCAATCCGCGTTTTCAAGGCCGCACGATCATTGACACGACCCAGATTCAGCGAGACGCCGTTATCGAGTCGCGCGCTCCAGGCGTAGCGCTTGGAGAGCGAAAGTGTGCGTGGCGTGAGCTTGACCGGCGCCAGCCACTCGCGCAAATCAAACATGCGCTGCGCGACCTCGCGTGCGCTTTCGTCCGGACCATCAAGTGCAGGCAACTTACCCTCCTGCTCTGCCTCATCCAAGTTGGCCGTGAATAGAACACCATCGACCGAGATCAGACGCCCTTGCTCGCCCCAAGTACCAAGTGCGACAAACTCATCAATCGTTACTACCAACTTATTCGGCCACTCGCGCCGTACCGAGGCATGCTGAACCCAAGGTACGGTTTCAAATGCGGCGCGCGCTGCAGCCAAATCCATACTGAAAAAATTTCCACGTAAGCGCTGCATGGCGGCGCTTCGCACGGTCGACTCATCCACATAACGCAGCGGCTTGCCGGGCACTGCGCGAACTTGAATCTCAGTCAGCTCAAACAAAGGCAGCCGCGCTGTCCATCGATACCCGGCATACATCAGCGCGAGCACCAGCACACCCAGCATGACGCGGGTGAGTGTGTTCAGCGTTCTGATGTCATTCCACATACATAGACCTCAGTGCGGTTTCCAATCAGCTGACGCTTGCAGATCCAGCGCCGCCGTACGCAAAATCTCAATACAGAGCTGCTCATAAGGCAAACCCGCCACCGCAGCCGACATCGGCACTAATGAATGACTAGTCATACCGGGCGAAGTGTTTATCTCAAGCAGGTAGGGTTGCTGATCGGTAGCGCGCACCATCACATCGGCACGTGCCCAGCCACGGCAACCCAAGCTGCGATAAGACGCTAAGGCCAACTGCTGAACCTCTTGCTCGAGCGCCGGCGACAAGCCGCTTGGGCATAGGTATTGCGTCTGATCTGAAAAATATTTGTTTTGGTAGTCGTAGTTAGCATCTGGTGCAATGATGCGAACAACCGGTAACGCGCGCGCATCATCACCCGAGCCGAGCAAGGGACAGGTGAGTTCCATGCCGCTGATGAACTCTTCTGCCATCACCGCTTTGTCAAATTTTGCAGCCAATGCAAAGGCAGCAGGCAACTGCGAAGCATCGGTGACTTTGGTCAGGCCGAGCGTTGAGCCCTCATGCGCTGGCTTGACGATGAGCGGCAAGCCCAGCTTTTGCGACACTGCGCTCCAGTCACTCGCAGCGTTCAGCATCTCGAACTTGGGTGTGGCCAAGCCTTGCTGCAACCAGACGCGCTTGGTCATTGCTTTGTCCATCGCAATCGCTGATGCCAACACACCCGGCCCGGTGTAAGGAATACCTAGCTGCTCCAGTGCACCTTGCATGCTGCCGTCTTCGCCAAAGCGGCCGTGTAAGGCGATGAAGACACGATCAAATTTTTCTGCTGCCAGCTCGGCCAAGGAGCGCTGCGCAGGGTCGAAGGCATGTGCATCGATACCTTGCGACTGCAATGCTTGCAGCACCCCGGCGCCCGACATCAGCGAGATCTCGCGCTCGGCCGAACGCCCGCCGAACAAGACGCCCACTTTGCCGAACTCAGCACTGCGCGCATCGCTCATGCTTGCCTCCGCTCAGGAACTGCTTGCGTCAGCTCCTGCAGCTGCGCTGGTACGCCAGCGATAGACCCCGCACCCATGGTCATGACGACATCACCATCGCGCGCCATCTTGACCAGTACCTCGGGCATATCGGCAATATCTTCGACAAATACCAGCTCTGTCTTGCCAGCTACGCGCAAGGCATGCGCTAACGATCTACCATCAGCAGCCGGAATCGGCTGCTCACCAGCGGCATACACATCCGCAAGCACCAACACATCAACACTGGCCAGTACCTTGACGAAATCTTCGAACAGATCACGGGTGCGTGTGTAGCGATGCGGCTGAAAAGCCAGCACCAATCGTTTGCTTGGAAACGCGCCGCGTGCCGCTGCAATCGTGGCCGCAGTTTCGACCGGGTGATGGCCATAGTCATCGACCAAGGTGAAGCCGCCACCATCGGGTAAAGGTAGTACGCCGTACTTAGTGAAGCGCCGACCGACGCCATTGAACTCGGCTAAGGCTTTTTGAATGTACTGATCGGAGACATCCAGCTCCCGCGCGATGGCAATCGCTGCGCAGGCGTTTTGCACATTGTGCATGCCAGGTTGGTTCAGTTGTATCGGCAATGGATCGTAATCGTCCTGAACAACGGTGAACTCCATGTGGCCGTTGACCGCGTGGGCATCGATAGCACGCACATCGGCGTCGGCATGAAAACCATAGGTCATGACCATTTTCGAGATAAAGGGCATGATCTCGCGTACGTTTGTATCATCCAGGCACAGGAT
Organism: Oxalobacteraceae bacterium; assembly: GCA_027485535.1. Classification (GTDB taxonomy): domain Bacteria; phylum Pseudomonadota; class Gammaproteobacteria; order Burkholderiales; family Burkholderiaceae_D; genus Pernthalerella. Next base: position 7,587 of record JAIXQV010000131.1, read on the forward strand.
CGCCACGCCATAAAACGGCAAGCGATTAGTAAATTCAATGAAGGCCTGCTTCAGCTTCGCAAAACTATGGTCATAGGTCTCCATGTGATCGGCATCGATATTCGTGATGACCTCGATCACCGGCGACAGATTCAAGAAAGACGCATCTGATTCATCTGCCTCGGCCACAATGAACTCGCCACTACCGAGTTTGGCATTGGCGCCGGCGCTATTCAGTCGACCACCAATCACAAAAGTAGGATCAAGACCTGCCTCGGCCAGAATGCTGGCCACGAGGCTAGTGGTGGTCGTCTTGCCGTGGGTGCCGGCAATCGCGATGCCACGCTTCAGACGCATCAACTCGGCCAGCATCACCGCGCGCGGCACGATGGGAATATGCTTGGCGCGTGCGGCTCTGACTTCAGGGTTGTGCGCAAGTACAGCGGTCGA
>JAIXQV010000200.1 GCA_027485535.1 Oxalobacteraceae bacterium
GACTTCGTGTCCTTTAGCGGAAAAGGTTTTCATGATGCATCCTTGATTAAGTAAACCCGTGGTGGTGGTTCCGCCGGTTGGCCCCCGAGCCAAACCCGAGCAGCGGACGCTCCCTTGTTGTGTATTCCCCGTCCGGGCAAATCGGGGAACCGGAGATTATAGAGTTTTCAAGGACTTGGCGTCAAACAAAAGAGCAAATCCGCCCGTTGCCGTTAAACTAACCCCATTTACGCCTTTAGGAGAGTGAAATGGAATGCACCGTGCGCTGGACCGGGTTGTCCGGCATGGGCTTTGTGGCCGAGACCGGCTCTGGACATGTGGTCAACATGGATGGCGCGCCCGAGGGCGGCGGACACAACCTGGCGCCACGCCCCATGGAACTGGTGCTGGCCGGCACCGGTGGCTGCACCGCCTTCGATGTGGTGCTTATACTGCGTAAAAGCGGGCAGGATATTCGTGGCTGCGACGTGTCGCTCAAAGCCGAGCGCGCCGAGAAAGACCCGAAAGTATTCACCAAAGTGCATTTTCACTTCACGGTGCGCGGGCGAGAGCTAAAGACCAACTTGGTTGAGCGCGCCATCAAGCTGTCGCATGAGAAGTACTGCTCAGCGTCCATCATGCTCGAAAAAACCGCCGAGCTGACGCATTCATTCGAGATTATCGACGACCTCGCCCCATCCTCAGCGACCTAAGTTGAGTCGCTGACAGGAGCCGTGTCGCCGAGCGGCTCCTGTGAGAGAGGGTTAGATGCGGTAAGCGGCGGTGGTCATGACCTTGGCCATGGCCTGCATGATCTGCTTCACCGGAAGCGGCAACTCTGCCGCGCCCAGTTGAGCTGCTGCCGCAGCATGTGCCACCTCGTCATCCCGCATCTGCGTCACGATGGCGCGGGAGCGCAGATCGTTGGGTGGCAACTCGTCCAGATGACGGTCAAGGTGCGCTTCTACCTGACGCTCCGTCTCCACCACAAAACCCAAGCTGATCGGGTCGCCGAGTTTTGCCGCGACCGCGCCTAGCGCAAACGACCCTGCGTACCAGAGCGGGTTCAGCAGGCTGGTGCGCGAGCCCAATTCCTGCAGCCGGTCGGCGGTCCAGGCCAGATGATCGACTTCTTCTTCACCCGCCCTTTGAAACTGCTCGCGGGTGAGCGGGGTTTTGGCAAACGCGGACTGCGCTGCGTACAACGCCTGCGCGCACACCTCACCCACATGATTCACCCGCATGAGCCCGGCGCTGTGGGTTTTTTCTTGCTCGGTTAGCCCGGGCTCGGCAACGCCCAAGGCGGGGTTGGGCCGCGATGCAGTAGCCACGCTGCTCATGGTTCGGAGGGTTCGATCAAAGGCGCTGATGGCCGAGTCGAGCGAAATCAAAAAGTTGCTCAATTTTTATCTCTACGTGGAAATGTGTTGTTGGAAAGCGACAAAAAGTTAGCGAATTGACCAAGAAATAAAGATTAACTTTGCCGCAACCATCAAGATTTGCTTCAATGCAAGATGACTCTAGATCCCCTTGGTCTCGGAGCGTCGTTTTCGAGTAAGTGGTCGTTCAAAGCGGCCGAATACCGGCAACGAAATCTTAGCATCACAACATTTTGGAGATTACGAAATGAAAAAAACTCAAATGGCTCTGGCCGCTGTGGCACTGGTAGCGTCGAGCGCCGCTCTGGCAGAAGTATCCGTTTCTGGTAGCTACGATATCGGCGTTGGCAGCTTCAACTCCGCTGGCGCTCCTGGCACCAACAAAATCGGCGTACAAGAAGGCGCTGTAAACGGCGGTTCGTACTTCACACTGGCTGGCTCAGATGACCTCGGCGGCATGAAGGCATCGTTCACTTTGCAAACTGGTTTCGATGCAGCAAGCGGCACGATGAGCAACGGCGGTAACATTCCTAGCTCCGGTACCCAGAGCGTATTCAACCGTCAAGCAAACGTCGCACTGAGCGGCGGCTTCGGTAAGATCACCCTCGGTAACCAGCTGAACACCTACATCGCTGGCGCAGCAGGTACCGTTCTGCCAGGCTCCATCTTTGGCGCATTTGATGTTTCAGCGATCGCAGCGCAAGACGCAGCTGGTGGCGGTGGTAACTCGGGCGGCTTCTTCACCCGTAATGCTATTACCTACTCGACTCCTGACCTCGGCGGTGCAAGCCTGAGCGTTCAGAAGCAAGTTCAGGGTAACGATCCTGCCAGCTACGACGGCACAGCGGCATCGGGCTCGATCAGCCTGGGCGATGTCAAGGCATCGGCTGGCTATCTCGATCGCACCGACCGCAAATCGTGGACAATTGGCGCATCCGCACCGATCGGTCCTCTGACTGCAAACCTGCGCTACACCGAGAGCGACCCAACTGGCGCAGTCAAGGCTAGCACGCAAGTCCGTGGTGGTGTTTCGTATGCACTGACCAGCGAAACTACGCTGACTCTGCAACACGCTACTAACAGCGGCTCGCTCAAGGGTGACCTGACCAGCATCGGTGCAGTTTACTCGCTGTCGAAAGCAACCAGCCTGTACGCACACTACAGCGGCGCTAGCGCCGGCTGGAACGTGTCTGCATACGGCGCAGGTGCAGCTTCGGCAAGCAAAGGCGGTAGCTCGGTAGCAGTCGGTGTTCTCACCAACTTCTAATCAGCAACCCCTGCTGTTTGAAAGCCACCCTTCGGGGTGGCTTTTTTCTTACAGTTGTCTTGGTAAACTCGCCCGCTCGCGGCGCCCTGCCTTATTCGCCACTATCGTGTCTTACGCTATCGCTCAACACAAGCTCCCTCACGCGCTGAAACGCCTCGTCGCGCTCAGCCTGCTGATTATCGGTTCCTGCTCGCATGCGCAATCGACAGAGCCAAGCTTGGCCAATAACAGCGCGCGCTGGTACCTCACCGTATCCCCCTACACCAAGCACTATTACCCCAAGCCGATTCATAGTCATGTCTGGCTCGTCGGGATCGAACGCCATGACACCGATAACAGTTTCATGGGCGCTGCTTTCTTCAATAACTCGTTTGGCCAAAACAGTGTCTACCTATACCCATGGGGACAGAGCTATCCCAACTTCTGGGGTTATGAAAAGCTGACAGCCAAATGGTCCGCTGGATTGATCTATGGCTATGTCGAGCCATGGGAGCACAAGGTACCGCTCAACCACAATGGCTTCTCCCCAGGCTTTGTTCCAGCGCTGAGCTGGAAACTGGGTCGCGGTTATGAGGCTCAGGTCAGCTTCCCCGGAGGCGCTGGCTTGATGTTCCACTTGCAGGTGCCGCTTAGTGCGGCCGGCAACTAGTGCCTGAGAAACCTCGCCTCTTCTTCCCGCAGTAATTGCATGGTTTGAGATGGTGGTCGATCGACGGATTGATTCATGTCGTTCCAGCGATAACGCCGGCCCGCTGTGCGCTCCAGTACTTTGCCATCGACCAGATAGGCGCCACCCATATAAGAGGCGATGACTGTTCCACGCGCTTCTGGTAGCTTGAACAGGTGCTGCCCATTGCTGTAATCAGCAGTGTCAGAGGTGCAACCGAGTGCCGATTGCATCAGGGTTGGCACCAGGTCTTGGTGCAGCGACATTTTTTGCTCGACGCGCGCTGAGTTAACGCCGGGCGCGCGCACGATCATTGGTGTGTGCGTTTGCCAGCGCGTGAAGTTGCTGCCATGTCCCCAATAGCCCAGACCGTTCTCATTGAACTCTTCTGCATGATCGCCGGTAATGATGACCCAGGTATTGTTGAGTTTGCCGTTGCGGTCAGCTGCGTCGAGCAGCTTGCCCACCAGTGAATCAAGGTAGTAAAGACTGTTGTGATAATCGTTCTTGTAGGGGCGATTATCCGTCTGTCGATCAACTGCATAGCCACCCTCGACCACCGGCAATGGTTTGAAACGCGCGTATTCGGGTGGGTAGCTGTAAGGCGAATGGGAAGAGGTCAGAAAAACAAAATCGAAACGCTTCTCTTGCGGCGCGGCAGGTAGTGTGGCGATGTATCGATCTACCAATGCCGCATCGGGCAAAGCATCGTAAAAGTCTTGTGCCGCGATGTTCGGAAAGAACATGCGCTTCAATGAGAACCCATCAAGACTGGTCGAGGTGAATGCCCGCGTACGGTAGCCCTGCGCATTGAGCGTTTGCGTAAATAGGCTCGGGAAACTATCCGGTGCCGAGCGGGTGAGTTCAAAGTAGTTGGGATGCAGCCCGTACATCAAACCAAACAGCCCCGGCACAGTCACCGCACCGCTGGAAACATGTTGCGTAAAACGCGTTGCCTTATCGGCAAAGCGCGCAATATTGGGTGTGATCTCCGGCGTCATGGCATCGGCTTGCCAACTCTCTAGCACGATCATTAGGATCGATGGTGCATCGGCAGCAGGCGAGCATTGCGGTTGCGCGCGTGGGTATTGAACGATGCCGCCGCCCTCCATCGGAGCATTTTCTGCTTTGCCGTAGGCCGCCGGGAATACGGATGGCCACCAGGCGCTCACACGCGGCGCGCTATCGTAGGCCTCTACCGGATAGTAGATAGGCAGGAAGGGGCGGTAAAGCGTGATCTCGTCACGCAGATAGTGGCTCGCCCAGATGTGAATCACCGAATTCATCACGAGGGTCAGCGGCATCAACAGTAAGCCCGCTGCAAACCATGGCCAATGATGACGACGACCACTCCGGCTGCTGACGAACAGCCACACCACCAAAACGAGTAGCACTGCTGCCAATAATGCAAATAGCAGCAGTACGAACAGCGGGATGCCCATGCCATGAAAGTCACGCAGGAACATCTCGACCAACAGGATGTCGAGGTGAAAGCGATATAAATTAAACACCGCGATATCAATCGCAAGATAAACCAGCCAAGCCCAACCGAGCAGTGGCCAGAGCCACTGGGTGGCTCGGAATATGGACAGTGGCAACAGCGCCAAGGCAACTAACAGCAGCAGCGTGCCGTAGTAGCCGATCACACTCCACTGATACACCGCAGGCAGCGTGGTTTGTGCCGTCGGCGCGTCTTTCAGGAACAGGCCCACCGCTGCAGCGGTCAACAGGCAGAGGTAGAACGTCAGCTTGAAATGGCTACCGATGCGCTTGGGCCAGTGTTTCATGAGGTGTGGTTGTAAGCCTCGCGGGTGAAAGCCTAGCGTGCGCGTCTAGCGGTGCTGGTGGGAAAGCTGCAAACAGAAACTAACCCCGACGAGCGGCGCGAGGTGATGTCGGAGGTGATGTGCCCGCCGTAGCGGGCGCCATACCGTGAGGTTTTTAATGTCAGTTTTTGGGTTTGTTGTTGGCTGATACGGGTGCCGCAGCAGGCGCTCCAGCGGGTGCCTCGGCTGGCTGGACATTGGCGAGGACATCGGCCAGCACATTTTCGATCGCTGGTGCAGCGGCTTGCACGGTCGCTGGTGCACCAGTTTGCACGGTCGCGGGGGCCGGTTCAGGTACTGGGGCAGGCGCGGGTTCTGGTGCAATCGCGGGTTGCGGCGCTATGGCACGCGCGGGCACTGCCGGCATTTCGCGTCCCACTTTGTAGATGCCACCTTGTAGCGAGCCCCCCTTTTTGATTTCTAGCTCTTGGTAGGTAATGGAGCCAGCGACCAGGCCAGTTGCCTCGACCACCAAGGTACGGTTGGCGACGGTAGTATCCGTCAGCGTGCCAGCCACTCGCACATGATTGGCGGTGGTCTGCCCATCCATCGAGCCATTTTGCTGAATGAACACCGAATCGGCGCTTAGCTCGCCTTCCAGCTTGCCATCGACGCTGGCGACGCCGGGAACGCGCATGGTGCCCTTCATGTAAACACCTTCGCCTACCAACAGTGAGCCAGCCGCATGAATCTCTGCCATATTGTTCTCTTTCGACGAGTTTCAGAAGAAAACAGCTTGCCGCATCATACAATTTTTTTCTCACTTTAAAAACAAACCCGACAACTTTAATAATCATTTGCAAACAGTCGATATGCCTAACCCCAGACTCATCTTGTTTGCTGGTCACGCCGGCACAGGTAAAACCACCCTAGCCAAACGCGCCGTGCCGCTGCTGTCGCAGAAGTTTGGTCATGACTTTTTTTTCCTGGACAAGGACACTGCCTATGGCGCGTTCAGCTCACACATCATGGGTCTGCTGACGGGCGATCCGGCTGATCGCGACAGCCCGACCTATCTGCAGCATTTGCGTGACCAGGAGTACTCAGGTCTGCTGGATATCACGCGCGAGAATCTTGAGCTCGGCAACCATGTAATTTTGGTGGGGCCATTTACGCGCGAGATTTTGGCGGGCAAGTTTTTTGAGCCGACCGAACTGGGTATGCCCGCTAACACCGTGTGCCGGGTTGCATGGATCGATCTCGCCAGCGAAGAAGCTAAACGACGTATAGAAGCTCGCAATGATGCGCGTGATCACTGGAAGCTCGCGAATTGGGATACGTATATGAAGCGACGAGTCGAGCCGCCGTCGCACCCGGCATTGATGCGATTGAATAACGGCAGTTTCGATGCGGCGAAGTTTGATTCGCTGCTGGCGTTTTTGTTGGGATGACCCATCTGGTCTTACTTCCCGCAACGCCAGCGGCTTAGCCGAGCAAAGTTCTGCTCAATTTCTAATCGAGCGCTTGATAAACCAGCGTTTTAATCATTCGCCGATACGACTGCCGAATCGGCCCTGGCGTCTGCGCCAGCATGACAGCCACCAGCTGCTCTTTCGGATCTATCCAAAAAAACGTACCCGCCGCACCGCCCCAAGCGTAATCGCCTTCCGAGCCCGGTACCGAGGCGATACCGGCTTGTTGACGCACCATGAAGCCCAGACCGAAGGTATAGCCCTGTATACCCATTAAAACTTCGCCGGGCTGCACAGGGGTTGCGACCTTGGGGCCAAGATGATCAGCACTCATCAGCGCGACGGTAGTGCGTGACAAATAGCGTCGACCATCCAGCACGCCACCATTGAGCATCATCTGGCAAAAGCGCAAATAATCATCGGCAGTGGTCGACATGCCTCCGCCACCGGATTCATTACCCGTGGGCTTGGTGACATCGAGTACCGGTAGGCTAGGGCCGCCAGTGAGCGGATCGATTTTTAAGGGCTCGGCGATACGCGCTACCTTGGGTGCGGGTACCACAAAGTGCGTGTCTTTCATCCCGAGTGGCTTGATCAGTTTTTCATCCAGCAGCGCGCTCAGCGACTGCCCGGACACTTTTTCTAAAACGCGCCCCAGCAGATCGGTCGACAGCCCATAGTCGAAGGTCGTGCCGGGCTGCCATACCAATGGCGCTTTAGCGAAAGCTTCAATTTGCTGCTCTGGCGTCAGCATCAACGCACGCATCGGCGTCTGTGCAGAAAACAAGCCAGCTTCTTCATACGCCGCTTTCACGCTCGCGAAACGAGTGAACTCACCATACGTCAACCCCGAGGTATGCCGCAGCAAATCGTGAACTGTGATCGGGCGTTTCGCTGGCTCACGCGCGCTATTCGGATCGGCTGGATTACTCAGTACTTGCAGATTGGCGAGCGCCGGGAAAAACTTCGAGACCGGATCATTCAGCTGCAGCTTGCCTTCTTCAACCAGCATCATGGTTACGACAGAGACCAGTGGCTTGGTCATCGAATAGGCGCGGAAGATCGTTTCGCGCTTCATTGTCGTACCGGCAGCCTTGTCCTGCCAACCGATCGATTCTGCATGAACGATCGCACCCTTACGCGCGATAAGCACGACAGCGCCTGGCATACGATTAGCGTTAATCTCGGTCTCAATCACGCTGCGAATACGAGACAAGCGCTCTTTGGATAAGCCTTGCGACTGTGGTGAGGCAACCGGCAGATCCGCGCTGAGGGCAACCGGAGTGATCGAGGCTAAGGCAAGCGAGAGCGTCAGTGCGAGTGGCTTTAACAACTTCCGCTTTAATGCCACGGCATTCACTGTGCTGGATAAGGTCATGGGCTGCCTCGCTTTCTGGTTGGTTATCGCGTCTTTAGCCATGCATCTCGCAGCTTGACGCCGGTGACTGGCTTATCTTGCATCACTAGCTTCACCTGCGGTGCCGCATCAGGCTGCAGGCTTACTTCAAATCGCATGAGTTCATCGCGACGGAATGCATGCACAACAACGACATCGCCAATGCTATAGCGCGCCAGCAAAGTATCGAGATTCGAGGCGGTGATGCGCAGATCATCCAACGCCACTAGCGTATCGCCGGCGGATAAGCCAGCGCGATGCGCAGCACCACCTTCGTACACCGAAGCCAATTTACAATCGGCACCCTCTTTGCGGGTACGAACGCCCAGTGAAGGCACACCTTTGCGTGGCCGGTCTTGCAGTTGAATCGCAAACGCCGCAAATGCCTCGGCCAGAGGCAGGTCTTTAGTGCCGCGTACGGCGTGATCAAATACGCTTTTGAGTGACAGCCCGGCGGCCTCATCAAACAGAGCCTCGACATCAGCATCGCTGACACCGACGCCGTGACCGGCTTGGTAGAAATCACGCCCATAGCGTCGCCATAGCGCGCGCATGACATCATCTAACGAGCGCTTGCCGCGTGTACGTGCGCGGATCAGCAGATCAAACCACAGCGCAACCAGCGAACCTTTTTGGTAGTAGCTGACGATAGCATTAGGTGAGTTTTCATCTTGTCGGTAGTACTTGGTCCAGGCATCGAAGCTGGATTCAGCCACGCTCTGCTTCAAGCGACCACTACCTTTATTCACTGCGTTGATGGTTTTGGCGAGCAAGCCGAGATATGCGCTACGATCAATCAGACCAGTACGCACGAGCGTCAGATCATCGTAGTAGCTGGTAAAACCTTCAAACAACCATAGCAGCGGCGTGTAGCTTTCTTGGGTGAGGTCGTAGGGTGCAAACGCCGCGGGCTTGATACGCTTGACATTCCAGGTATGAAAATACTCATGGCTGCACAAGCCAAGAAAACTACGATATCCATCGCTCAGCGCTGCTTGCCCTTGCACGGGTAAATCCGAACGCGCGCAAAGCAGTGCGGTGGAGGCGCGATGCTCCAAGCCGCCATAGCCATCCCCAACCGCCAGCGTCAGAAACACATAACGTGACATGGGTGCGCGTTTGGTACGCGGCTCGAATAGCGCGATCTGATGCTCGCAAATTCTTTGTAAGTCGTTCGCCAGACGCTCAGTATCGAGATTCGGAACACGGCCAGTGATTGCCATCTCATGAGGCACACCATGCGCCTCGAACGTGATCAGGCTGAATTCACCCATCTCAACTGGATGGTCGATCAGCTCGTCGTAGTCTTGCGCGATATAGGTTCCGAAACGATGGCGCCGTGCCTTCAACTCGGGTAAAGAGGTGGCGACACGCCAGCCTGCATAGGCTTCGCCCTCCGGCGGCTGTATGTCCACCACATGGGGCAGTAGCTCTTTACCGTCCACCTGCAAGAAGACACTGGTGCCGTTGAAGAAGCCATGGGTTTGATCAAGATGCGCTGCGCGCACGGACAAATCCCATGCATAGACCTGATACGTGATGCTTAACTCGCCCTTACAGCGCGCCGCACGCCAGCTATGTTTGTCGAGCTTGGTGAGTCTGACTTTACGGCCATCGGCTTCCGCGCGAATTTGTACGATATGGCGCGCGAATTCGCGAATCATGTAGCTGCCCGGAATCCATGCGGGCAGCGACAACACCTGACCCTCGGGATCAGGATGTGAAACCGTCAGCGTTACCTCGAACAGGTGTAGCGCCAGATCGTGTGGACGGATGGTGTAGTGAATGACTTCGCGGCGTCTCGGCATGGCATCAGGATTTAACGTCGACGACCAGTCGCCCGCGAACCTCACCGGCGAGAATTTTCGGGGCCCATGCCAAGGCATCCCCGAGCGAGATTTGCTGCGTTATTTTTGCTAAGGTGTCGGGCTTGATCTCGGAGGCAAGATTTGACCACGCCGCAATACGACGATCAATCGGTGCCATTACGCTGTCCACACCGATCAGCTTCACGCCACGCAAGATAAATGGCGCGACGCTCGCCGGGAAATCCATCCCTTGCGCTAAACCACAAGCAGCGACCGTACCGCCGTAACGCACCTGTGCCACCGCATTGGCCAGCGTATGTGAGCCAACCGAATCCACGACGCCTGCCCAGCACTCTTTTTGCAGTGGCTTGCCGGGCGCAGACAATTCAGCTCTATCGATTAGATTGGTAGCACCCAGCGATTTCAGATAATCTGCTTCTGTAGTCTTGCCGGTAGACGCCACCACGCGATAGCCACGTGCCGCAAGAATCGCTACCGCTACACTGCCCACACCACCAGAGGCACCGGTCACCAGCACCTCACCGTGTTCTGGCTTGACGC
>JAIXQV010000246.1 GCA_027485535.1 Oxalobacteraceae bacterium
ACACGGCTATATTCGTCTGTTTTGCAATTACCTTGCGAGGTCGACGAACCGACCCCTGTGTAGAATGCTCACTTCTTCCGACACATACACGGACCGAGTCCGCCTCGTGATTATACATTCCCGATGAAGGACTTAGCGAGATTTTCCGGGGCCGGGACGGCGGCGCAGCCGAACGACACCGGCGCGGGCACGTGGGCCGAGGTCAGGCTGATCACGATCGGCCCAGACGAGGCCGGCCAGCGTATCGATAATTTCTTGCTAAGAGTCTGCAAGGGCGTGCCCAAGAGCCACGTCTATCAGGTGCTGCGCTCGGGCCAGGTCAGAGTCAATAAAGGCCGGATCGCCCAGACTTACCGGCTGCTCGAGGGCGACACAGTGCGGGTGCCGCCGATGCGGCTGCCTGAGCCATCTCAGCACAAAGCACCTGCCGCCGAGTTTCCGATCTTGTTTGAAGACGAGGCCCTGCTGATCATCGACAAACCCGCCGGTGTCGCAGTTCACGGTGGCTCGGGGGTAAGTCACGGCGTGATCGAGCAGCTGCGTGCGGCTAGACCGACCCTGCGCTTCCTGGAACTGGTGCATCGCCTTGACCGCGAGACCTCCGGCATCCTGATGCTGGCCAAGAAGCGCAGCGCGCTCACTGCGCTGCATGAGCAGATTCGGCTTGGCCAGCTCGACAAACGGTATCTGACCCTCGTCAAGGGCGACTGGCAGCACCGGCGCCAGCACATCAAGCTACCGCTGTTCAAATACACCACGCCGGAAGGCGAACGCCGTGTACGCGTCCAAGCCGATGGGCAGCCGTCGCACACGGTCTTCAATTTATTGAGAAAATACGGCCCGTACGTATTACTCGAAGCAGAGTTGAAAACGGGACGTACCCACCAGATCCGGGTTCATCTCGCGTCGTCGGGTTTTCCGATTGTGGGAGATGATAAGTACGGCGATTACGCACTGAACCGCGATTTGCAGAAACGGGATGGGCAGCGATCGGCATTTAAGCGTATGTTCCTGCATGCGTATCGGCTGCGCATCACTCATCCCATGACGGGTGAGCCAGTCGATATCGAGGCCACGCTGCCTAAACCCTGCGTCGATTTCCTTCAGTCGCTCGAACCGAAGGCGGTTAATGCGACCGAAAGCGCCTAAGCACCTAGCTCGTTAGGTCGATGGCAAGACGGCAGCATCGAAGACAATACAAGCCGTACGGCAAGATGCTGCCAACGCCGCAAGCGGCCTAACGCGGTGAGTTCTCAGAGATGCCACGCAAAAAATTTGATTTAATTGTTTTCGACTGGGACGGCACGCTGATGGATAGCACCACAGCGATCATCGCCAGTATGCAGGCGGCCGCCCGCGATCTTGGGGTGGCTGTGCCTGACAAGCGCGCGGCCTCTTACGTAATCGGGCTGGGCCTGCAGGATGCGCTGCAGGCGGCAGTCCCTGATCTTGACCCGCGCCACTACCCAAAAATGGCGGAGCGTTACCGCCATCATTATTTGTCACAGGATCATCAGCTCACGCTGTTTACGGGCGCGCGCGAGATGCTGGACGACCTTGCCGAGCAGGGTTATTTCCTCGCCGTTGCCACCGGTAAAAGCCGCGTCGGTCTCAACCGTGCGCTGGCAGCAGCAGGGGTGACCTCGTTGTTTGATGCCACACGCTGCGCTGACGAAACCTTTTCCAAGCCGAACCCGGCGATGCTGCTGGAATTGACGCGCGAATTAGGGCAGGACATGGGACGTACAGTGATGATCGGCGACACGACCCACGATCTACAAATGGCGGGCAATGCAGGTGCAGCGGCAATCAGCGTGCATTACGGCGCGCACCCAGCTGCTGAGTTGGCGGCGCACGCGCCCTTATTCGGTGCGGAGTCGATCGGCGAGCTGCATGCATGGCTGAATGAACACGCCTGAGGGTAGTCCGACTCGGCATTTTTCTCCGCTGTTGCCGGGTATAGTGCGCTATGAGGACGGCGTTAGGGGCAACCAGTGATTGACCCGACGAGAGAGCTAGTGTGTACTAAGCGATGAGTGAGCCGATTTATATCTGCGAATCATCGGCACTGGTCGAGGGTGGTGCCGGGGTACGCTTTCCAGTGACGGCGGATGGCGGCGACCGGACTGGTTTTGTGGTGCGCTTTGGCGAGCAGGTGCATGCCTACCTGAATCGTTGCGCACACTTGCCGATGGAACTCGACTGGAACCCGGGCGAGTTTTTCGAGGAAAGTGGCTTGTATCTGGTGTGTGCGTCGCACGGCGCGATGTATGAGCCAGATACGGGGCGTTGTGCGGGCGGCCCCTGCCGTGGCGGCAAGCTGCACAAGTTGCAGGTGATCGAGCAAGACAACAAGGTGTTTTGGGAGCCAGACAATGATGTTCGTCCGGCGCTGGCCTGAATCTAATTAGAAGTGACCAACATGGAAGAACCAACCGAAGCATCTAACGAACCTGTGCCGCCGGCAAAGCCGCAGCAGATTCCTTATGAGACGCTGGAAAAAATTGCGAGTGCCTATCTTGATGAGCAACGCGCCAATCGGCGTTGGCGTAATGTCTACCGTATTGGCGTCCTATTGCTGGCGCTGATCGCGGCAGGTGCTGCGCTCGACCTGAAGTGGGGCGGCAAGCCACCAACGACGCGGCACACTGCACTGATCGAGATTAGCGGCGAGATCGATGCGGATAGTCCGACTGCTTCAGTCGATACCATCATGCCGGCTTTACA
>JAIXQV010000036.1 GCA_027485535.1 Oxalobacteraceae bacterium
ACGAGATGCTTGAAGAGCGCTTGCCAGGTCACGGCGAGCCTGTGCCCGAATTGCAAGCGCGTGGCATTTTGATGGACGGCTCGACTGCCAACGGCGAGAAGCGCTTGCTGCTGCAAATCTTCAGCCAAACCCTGCTGGGCCCTGTGTTCTTTGAATTCATCCAACGCAAAGCCGACGAAGGCTTTGGCGAAGGCAACTTCAAAGCGCTGTTTGAAAGCCTGGAGCGCGACCAGATTCGGCGGGGGGCGATTGTGGTGGAGTGAGGGGGCTGCTTTCCTCCGACAAGCGCGACTTCATTGGCTCGCGCACGCTAGAGGCGTTGGTCAAGCTAAAGGCCGAAAAAAAACTGCATTTAGATCTATTGGACCGCAAGATTAACGATTACCTAAAAGTGGGATCAACAAACGCGACAACGCTCGACAGATCGATGATCCGCCGGACGTGCTGTACGCCTGAGGGGACTCCTCCTTGGAATCACCGCAGCACTCACTCACGTTGGGTGCGTTTTTTAACGTCTAAGCTAAGTCGCTGGCCGCGGCCAAAGCGGCCTGAAGTTGTCGTTTCGGTTGAGCGAGGGGCTAGTCCTCACGGAGTGATGCCGATTATTACGACTAGGTATGTGGCCAAGACTTTGACTCCCACCGCAACAGCAACTGAGCCAATCACCTTCAACCAGGAAAGGCGATTCGACGCGCTCAGCCCTTTGAAGGCGATTTGATCACCTCTGGTTAGATTCACATATGACTTGCATTGAACCCGCTTCACGGCTTCCGCCGCTACGGAGCCAATTTTTCCACTGACGATAGACATCAGGAGCATTCCACCGAAGGTTATGGTGGCAGCTTGAAACAGTGCGGTCTGGCTGGCTGCAAGTTTGGCTAAGGCAGTTGAGAAGTGAACGTAGCAAGAGACAAGGAACGCCGTAACCAGAAGTAGCCGGAACACGAAGATGTAATAGCCAGTTAGCTTCTTCAGTGGTTTAAGAAGCCATCCGGATTCTTGTTCAGGAAGTGCCTTGAACCAGCCATCAATCGCACCTTGGAAATTGCGGGCTACTGTGTAGTCGATGTATTCGATTTCCATGTGCGCGGTATTCGGGGAGAGAAACTCGTAGAACATCGTATTGCGTAGACCCACGTCACCGTTAGCTCGCTTCATCATCGCCGCCCGCGAGTGAATATTCACCTCGATTTCGTAGGACTGCGGCTTCCGCATTTGCGGAAGGACGATGAGGAAGTTGTACTCGATACGAACATTTTCGACGGGGCTGAGCGTCGTTCTATCGAATAATTTGAATCTCTCGAATGAGCTGAAGGTCTGCTTCTGATCGTCAAGGTGAAAGAGCGTAACCGAGCAGTTTTTTGAGACGATGTTGAATTGCTCATGCAACTGTGTAATCTTGGCATCCAGTTGGCAGAGATCATCGAAATCAATCGAGTGGTTAGTCTTGTAAGCCCGCTCGAGTGACTCAGTTCGCCCTGTAATCTCTGAATAGAGCTGCTGGACTGCCTTCATGGTCACCAGCTGTCCGGCTCCAAGATCAACGGTGCTGCCGTCGTTAGGAATGCTCGGGTCAAGAATATCTTTGCTCATAGGATAATGAAAGCGGAAGGGTTGTTGGTGACGCCTAACTTCAAGGTTACCGGCATGACAAATCCGAGAAAGTCGCCGCATCGCCTTTGGAATCCAAGCGCTTGCTTAACGCAATGCGTGAGCGCAATCGTTGAATCGAATATAGCCCAAAAGTCTAATTTATAAATTTAAATATTTAATTTTTAGTTTTTTTGGATTCTAAATAAGCCGTGTACGGCCCACTTAAATACTACTCGTGTGCCGTGGGCTTCGGGCTTTTTCACACCTAACCCGCTGATGCCTTTCAGTTTGTTGCGCCAGACATCGGCCTAGGCCAGACATGAGGGTATTTACGGGGATTATTTGCACTTCGCATTCTGTCCGGAAGAATCTCGCCCTGCAACATCAACCAGCAGAGTGAAGGGCCAAGAGCTGCCAAGACGTGGGCCGACAAGAAGCGTGCGAAGCCCCGCACACCGTGACGCTGGACAAGGACTTTGCGGGTGTACCAGCTGGATCGCGACTGCTCATCTCATGTCCGATGGAGCTGGAGGACTACTTGAAAAACCATGTGCCTTACGGCACTTCGAAAGAAATCCACCAGGTACGCCGTGAGCTTGCTGCACTGTATGGTGCGGACACCACTTGCCCCGATTCCACGGGGATCTTTTTGCGAACCGTGACTGATGCTGCTTGGGACGAGATGGGCGCTGGCTAGGCCGCGACCGAGGTGGCACGGTTTTGGCGGGTGATTGACCTGAAGTCACATATGGCCAAGAAGCTGCGCGCTGGCGTTCAGTGGCTTGAATAACAGCGGCTTGCGGAGCAGGCTTAGCTTGCCGGTTATCTCCAAATGCGGCGATGTGCAGGATCTAATCAAGGTCGCCCTCATTCGCCACCAGGGCGAAGCTGGTTATCAAGACGGAGAGGTTTGACGCGGCATCACTGGCTTTCAGACCTGCACGAAGCAAAAGTCACGCATGTGACTAGCCAGCGCCTGTTTCGCCAGTTTTTGAGTTGTTTCCCGGTTGCACAAAAGGGGTCTTCTCGCCAAAGTGCAAAGCTATTACTTTGCACAAGGGGTCACGCGCGATGAAACTGAATGTCAATGGTAAAAATCACAGCCTCGATGTCGAGCCGGAGATGCCCCTGCTGTGGGCCCTGCGCGACGAGCTGGACATCAAAGGCCCTAAGTTCGGTTGCGGCATCGCCCAATGCGGGTCGTGCACGGTACTCCTCAATGGCGAGCCCGTGCGGTCGTGCTCATATCCGGTGTCGGCGGCGGCGGGGCAAAAAGTCATCACTGTCGAAGGCTTGGCTGACAAGGGCCGCTTGCACGCGGTTCAGCAAGCCTGGATTGACCACCAAGTGCCCCAGTGCGGTTACTGCCAAGGCGGCCAGATGCTTGCGGCTGTGGCCTTGCTCAAGAAAAAGCCCAAACCCACCGATGCCGACATCGACGCGGCCATGACCAACATTTGCCGCTGTAGCACTTACGCCCGCATACGCACCGCCATCCACGCTGCTGCCAAGAAAGGGACCCGCGCATGAGCACCCCAGATCTGACCTCCGGCATGGATCGCCGCCATTTCATGAAAATCACCGGCACCGCCACGGCGGGTTTGTCGATGGGTTTCTTTGTGCCACAAAGCGCGCAGGCGTCCGCAACGCCGCAGCTGAATGTGTGGGTCGAAATCGAGCCCAACGATACGATTGTCATCCGCTACGCCCGCGCTGAAATGGGTCAAGGCAGCATGACTTCTGCGCCCATGTTGATTGCCGAGGAGTTGGAGGCTGACTGGAAAAAAGTGCGCGTTGAATACGCCACAGCCCATGAAAATCTGCGCACCAAACGCGCGTATGGCGACATGGCTTCGGTGGGCAGCCGCACCATCCGAAATTCTCAGGAATACCTGCGCAAAGCAGGTGCCACTGGACGCGAGATGCTCATTGCCGCTGCTGCCCAGCAGTGGGGCGTGCCTGCCAGCGAGTGCACAGCCGCGCTCAGCAAAGTCACCCATGTGCCCA
>JAIXQV010000104.1 GCA_027485535.1 Oxalobacteraceae bacterium
ACCATCATGTTTTATGTGGTGCTGATTTATATGCCCACTTATGCCAAGACCCAGCTGAATATCCCTCTCAAAGACGCCTTCACGGCGCAGGTGGCGGGGCTGATTTTTCTTACGGTATTGATACCTTTGTTCGGCATCCTGTCTGACCGTATCGGTCGGCGTGCGGTGTTGATGTTGGCAGCGCTGCTGTATCTGGTGCTGACTTACCCAATGATGGCTTGGATGCTGGCTGAGCCATCACTGATACGGCTCGCTGTCATGCAAGTGGCGCTGTGTAGTGCGATTGCGGTTGGTTTTGGTGCGATCTCTACTGCACTCGCCGAACAGTTCCCGGTGCGGCAGCGATCCACCGGGCTGGCTTTAGCGTACAACATGGCGGTGATGATCTTCGGTGGCTTCGCGCAGCTGATCGTGACCTGGCTGATCAAAGAGACAGGTTCCTTGCTGGCGCCATCGTTCTACGTGATGTTTGGTGCAACCGTCGGCTTGGTGGCGGCTTATTTCATCAATGATCAGCGTAAGCCTGCGGAGGGTGAATAAATGAAGTCATTAAAACGCATACTGGTTGCCCTATCACTCGTACTGTTGGGTGCGTCCGCGGTCGCTGATGAAGGCCCGGCGTATGGCCCGGAGCTGGAGGGGTTTGACTATCCGCTACCGGTACAGCGTTTCGTGTTCCAGTCGCAGCGGCAGCAAGTGCAGATGGCTTATCTCGATGCGCAGCCTGAGCGAGCGAACGGGCGCACCATTGTTCTGCTTCACGGTAAAAACTTTTGCGCGGCGACGTGGGAAGGCACCATGCGCTTTCTGCAGTCGAACGGGTTTCGGGTGATCGTGCCGGACCAGATCGGCTTTTGTAAATCGAGTAAGCCAGCGGCCTATCAGTACACCTTTCAGCAGCTCGCCCACAACACCAAGGCTTTGCTCGATTCTCTTGGTGTTCAGCGCTTCACCGTCATGGGTCATTCGACCGGCGGCATGCTGGCTACACGCATTGCGCTGATGTTCCCGCAGCAGGTCGAGCAATTGGTGATGGTGAACCCTATCGGCCTGGAAGACTGGAAAGCCGAGGGCGTACCCAGCCTGTCGCTGGATCAGTGGCACGCACGAGAAAAACAAATCACCGCTGAGCGTATTCGCAACTATGAACGGGTGACCTACTACGTCAATGAGTGGCGGCCAGAGTATGAGCGTTGGGTGCAGATGATTGCGGGTATGTTTAGGGGCCCTGGTCGCGAGCTGGTTGCCTGGCACTCTGCGCTCACCTACGACATGATTTTTACGCAGCCAGTGGTATATGAGTTTCCGCAGCTGCGGGTGCCGACCCTGCTGCTGTTTGGCGAGCGCGATGGTACCGCCATTGGCAAAGATATCTCGCCGCCGGAGGTCAAGGCACGACTGGGTGATTACCCGAAGCTAGCGCGTCGCACTGCCGCTGCGATTCCCGGCGCCAAGCTAGTGCTGTTTCCTGAGCTGGGCCACGCCCCGCAAATGCAAGACCCCGAGCGTTTTCATGCAGCGCTATTGGAAGGAATTCGATGAGTACCGCGCCCACTGCACAAGAGCAATTCGACGAGCAGGCCTCCAACATCCTGACCGCGGTATACCTCACCCCGGATGTGGTCGCCCAACGCGAAAAAGTATTAGCGCTGTTAGCACCCAAGCAGGGTGAGCGGGCGCTGGATATTGGATGTGGCCCCGGCCTGACGACGGAGGCATTGGCACTAGCGGTGGGGCACGACACCGAGGTGGTGGGTATTGATATCGCAGCACCGATGCTGGCAATTGCAAAGCAACGTTGCGCTAACTTGAACCGCGTCAGCTTTGAGCAAGCAGATGTTACCCAACTACCCTTCAAGGATGCGCAGTTTGATATTGCGCTCGCATCGCAGGTGTATGAATACGTTGAGTCAATCGATGAAGCCTTGCGAGAACTTGCGCGCGTGGTGCGGCCCGGTGGGCGTGTGGCACTGGTCGATACCGATTGGGAATCGGCGGTGTGGGCGAGCCATGATGATGCACGCATGCGCCGCGTACTAGAAACCTGGGATCAACACATCCCGCATCCGCAACTACCACGCACACTCAAGCGGCGCATGACGCAGGCGGGGTTTGAACAGGTAAGGGTAGAGGTCGTGCCGCTATTGAATCTGACTTACGACCCACAAACTTATAGCGTCGGCATGATGACGATGCTCGGGAATTTCGCTGCTGGCCGCAATGGCTTAACCGCAGAAGATATCGCGGCCTGGCAGGCCGATGCACGCGCCATTGGCGCGGAAGATGGCTATTTCTTTAGCTTGAATCGCTACGTATTTCTAGCAACCAGAGCGGGCGCTTAGTACCTGTACCGGAGTTTGGGGAGCATGGCGGCATCGCATACAGCACTGGGCACTCAGCGAGTTGCCGCCACCAACACCAGAGGCATTTTAAAGACGCTTTAATGCCGGAACAGGGCGCTGTTGTTCTTTACCGCAATCGAGTGGAAGTAGGGCGCAAACTGCTGTTCGTTATAGCCGAAAGTCTGCATGAAGCGATTGAACAGCTCTAGCTCTTGCATCGCTGGCTCGCGCGTACTCAGGATCGCATCATACAAATTCACTAGCACCGAGAGCTGCTGCTCTTTATCGAGTACTTGCTGGCAGTTGACGAGGAATTCGTCGATCGAATTTAGCTTGGTGTAGCGGTTAGCCAACTCCAATAGCTCGCGATCGTTTTTCAGTGCCGTCACCAAGCGGCTGATCTCATGCGGTTCAATCTTGCCATCGGCATTGATCATGTAGATCAGCGCCGAGGCAAATCCAATACGCGGCGTCAATGCCGGCGCTTCGCCAAAGTACTCAGTGAGCTGCTCACCACAGTGCAAGCAGAATTTTGCCTCGGCGCTATGGCCTTCGGTGGTGCAGCCATGGCAGGTGCG
>JAIXQV010000040.1 GCA_027485535.1 Oxalobacteraceae bacterium
GGTTGGTTCTTGTCGTAATCATCCTTGAACTGCTGCAGCGCGGTGAGTAGCGTGTTCCAGCGTCCTTTGGTGATGCCGATGGTGAACATGATGAAGAAGGAGTACAGACCTGCCTTCTCCACAATCACACCATGCTCGGCCAGATACTTGGTGACGATGGAGGCAGGAATGCCGGTAGTGCCGAACTGGCCATCGATCGATAAGCCCGGCGTGACAATCGTGGCCTTGATCGGGTCGAGCATGTTGAAGCCCGGCTCGATCTTGCCAAAGCCGTGCCAATCATGCTGGTTGTCGATCATCCAGTCATCTTGCGTGCCGATGCCTTCTTCCGAAAACTGTTCTGGTCCCCAGACCTGGAACCACCAGTCCTTGCCCCATTCTTCATCGACCTTTTTCATGGCACGACGAAAATCAAGCGCTTCGAGAATACTTTCCTCCACCAGCGCAGTCCCACCGGGCGGCTCCATCATGGCAGCAGCGATATCGCAGGAGGCAATAATTGCGTACTGCGGTGACGTAGAAATATGCATCAGGTAGGCTTCATTGAAGCTATTGCGATCTAACTGAACCGTCTCTGATTCCTGCACCAAAATCTGCGATGCCTGCGACAAGCCAGCCAGCAGCTTGTGAGTCGATTGGGTGGAGAAGATCATCGACTTTTGCGCGCGCGGCCGGTCTTTACCGATGGCGTGCATGTCTTTATAAAAATCATGGAAACTGGCATGCGGCAGCCAGGCTTCATCAAAGTGCAAGGTGTCAATCTCGCCATCGAGCATATTTTTGATGACCTCCACGTTATAGATCACACCGTCGTAGGTGGATTGCGTGATGGTCAGAATGCGTGGCTTCTTGTTCTTGGCTTCGCGCGCGAAGGGGTTGGCCTCGATTTTTTTCATGATGTTTTCCATCGTGAATTCTTCACGCGGAATCGGACCAATAATGCCGAGGTGGTTACGCGTCGGCATCAGGAATACCGGAATGGCGCCGGTCATGATGATCGAGTGCAGCACCGATTTATGACAGTTACGGTCCACCACAACAATATCACCGGGCGCCACCGTCGAGTGCCACACCATTTTGTTCGAGGTGGAGGTGCCGTTGGTCACGAAGAAGCAATGGTCAGCGTTGAAGATACGTGCTGCATTGCGCTCTGAGGCAGCGACTGGCCCGGTATGGTCGAGCAGCTGCCCAAGTTCTTCCACAGCGTTGCAGACATCGGCGCGCAGCATGTTCTCACCGAAGAACTGGTGAAACATTTGTCCGATCGGGGACTTCAAGAACGCCACGCCACCAGAGTGTCCGGGGCAGTGCCATGAGTAAGATCCATCTTGCGCGTAATGCACCATGGCACGGAAGAACGGTGGTGCAAGACCATCTAGGTAAGAGCGTGCTTCGCGAATAATATGGCGCGCGACAAACTCCGGGGTGTCTTCAAACATATGAATGAAGCCGTGTAGTTCGCGCAGGATATCGTTGGGGATATGCCGCGACGTACGCGTCTCGCCGTACAGATAGATCGGTATGTCAGCGTTCTTGTAGCGAATTTCCTCCACAAAGGCGCGCAGAGATTTCAGCGCGACTTCGGTTTCTTCGGGCGAGCCGCCACCGAACTCTTCATCGTCGATCGACAGGATAAAAGCGGAGGCACGCGATTGCTGCTGCGCGAACTGCGACAGGTCGACGTAACTGGTAACGCCGAGCACTTCCATGCCTTCGCTCTCGAGCGCGTTAGCCAGCGCCCGGATGCCGAGGCCCGAGGTGTTTTCAGAGCGGAAATCTTCATCGATGATGACGATGGGGAAGCGGAATTTCATGCGGTTCTCCCGGTGCTGGAGCGCCTTGCTGGAATGCCTGGCGAGGGGGGTAAAAAACGAAAGCGGGATTGTCTCAGATATGCGCTGGCGATGGTGAAAAGCGGGCGGGTCAGCGGCAGCTTTGAGTGCGCGCCATCAGAGGGGTTCGGCCAACCGGACCGAGTCAGCCGAGCGGGTAGGGGGCGTTTTGATCAACGACGGCGGTACATGACAAAAGAGTAATCCCAGCCATTGCTTTCCGAGCGGTGCGTCTCGCGCGAGTCAATTTGCCATAGCGCCGGGTCGACCGGCGGGAAGAAGGCATCGCAGGCGAATTCTGCATCGATCTCGGTGACGATCAGGCGATCAGCAACGGCGATCGCGTCGCGATAAATCTGCGCGCCACCAATGATGAAGACCTCACCCTCGCCCGCGATAGCGACCGCCTGATCAAGCGAATTCGTTGTCTCGACACCGGCATGCGACCAAGCCGGATTTCGAGTCACCACAATATTGCGTCGGTTAGGCAGGGGTCGGCCGATCGCGTCGAAGGTCTTGCGGCCCATGATGATTGCGTGGCCCGAGGTGGTGCGCTTGAAGAACGCAAGGTCTTCGGGCAGGTGCCAAGGCAGCGTGTTGTTGATACCGATACCGTTGTTACGGTCGGTGGCGACGATCAGGGACAGGCTGGCGGACATAGCGGCGGGGCGGTCAGGGCTTGGAGTATCGGCATCTTAATGCCTTTTGCCGACATCGGGCTGCGTCGTCCTGTTGGAATCGTCAAGCATGCAAGGCAAAGCAAGCCTCGGCCAGCGTCTCAATGTCACCAGTCGATGATGCATTTGAGTCATTGAGAAAGCGGCTAGCGCGTTGCACCTTCTCGTCAGTGAGCCGGGGTATCAATTCTCCCGGCGTTTATTGCACTTTCTGGGGAGAACTGCATGGCAACAACCTTCAACACGACACCAATTATTCCACCAGTTTCGACGGCGGTTTTCGAGGGAGGAACCATTTCGTTGGATAGGCTCGCCGGCTTTATAGATGAGCAAGGCGATCCCCTGAGATGGACGCTGACAAGTATTACTGCATCCGATCCGGTGACAGGCGCTTTCCTCGGTAACAATTCGCTGAACGAATTTTCGATCAGTGCTGATGGCACATTCAACTACCGTGCGTTACTGGATCTCGCCGATGGCCAGTTTCGAAGGGAGACTTTTTATTTCCGTGTATTCGATGGTATGGGGTACTCCAACACCTCAATCGAGGTAACCATCGTTGGCGTGGGAACAACGGTACAAGCTCCGGATGATTACGCTACGACTTCTGCCGGACAGCCGATCGTCCTAAATGTTCTTGCGAACGATGGTGGGTCGCGACAAGATGGGGTATACACCCCGACCTCGGTTACCTCGATCAATGGCCAAGCCTTGGCGGATAACGTACAGGTAAGTCTGTCGGACCCAGTGACCGGTGACGCCATCGGCATGGTCGGCAAGAGCGGCAGTAGCGCGCTACTGTTCACACCGCTGAACGGTTTTACCGGTGAAGTCAGTTTCACCTACGGCGGTGTTTATGAGTTTGGGAGCGCCACTGAAGTTGGTTTTATCCCATACTCAGAGCAGGTCACGATTGTTGTGCTGCCCATGCCTTTACCGGCACCCGATGGTGTAGCAGATACCTACAATCTTTCACTGCTGCCTGCGTTTAATATCGGCACCCTTCAGGGTGTTCTGGTGAATGACCCGGCCCCACTAGGCGGTGGCATTTCAGCGCAGCTGGTCAGTGGACCTTCGCAAGGTACGCTTGATTTCAATGCCGACGGTAGCTTTACCTACTATGCGAGCGCAGAGATGCTGGCCAGCGCTCCCAGCACGGAGTATCAGGTAACTTTCAGCTACCGCGCATCGAATGGCAGCGCAGAGGACGCGGATGCCACCCTGGTCACCCTGAATCTACGAAACGCTGCCAGCGCGCCGGTTGCCGTCAATGATGTGCTGAATGGCATCGAGGACAGGCCGCTGGTGATCACGCCGCAATCACTGTTCGGGTCAGACGGTGCCGGCCCGCAAAATGATAGTCAGGCGGACGGGCAGGCCTTCACAGAGATCCGCATCACACGCTTGCCAGCGACCGGAACATTGCTGCTGGATGGCGTCGCGGTCAACGTGAACGCCCCAATCAGCGTGGCCCAATTGGAGGCCGGCAGACTGGTCTTTGTGCCGCTCGAGAATTATTCGGGTAGCACGAGTTTCGACTATATCGTGCGCAGCAGTGATGGCTTTAGCGATCCTGCTACCGTGACACTCTCGATTGCAAACACATCGGATCCGGCTGTACTTGTATCGCCGCCGCTGGAGCCGCTGATCTTTGTCGAAGCGGCGGATGCCGCTGCACAGGTACTTTCGGCGCCGCTTGGCCAGCTCCAATTCCTCGATCCGGACTCGCCCTCGCTCGTTGCTAGCTTCAGCACGCTTCTCGTACCATCGAACCCGGCGATTGTTGTGCCACCTTCCGTGGTCACGGCGCTGGAAAACGCCATCTCATTTACGCAGTCCGTCATTCCGAGTGGCACCGGTTCTCTGCTGACGATTTCTCCGGTATCGCCACTATTCAACGTCGGTCCGTTGAACCTCGATTTTCTGCCAGCTGGTGAGGACCTTTCTGCGATCTACCGGATCACGGCGGTCGATGAAACTGGTACGCAGTCCGCTGTTTACGAAATTCAGGCACTCATCACCGGCACTAATGATGCTCCGATTGCGGGCAACATCGAGGCACAGATGTCGGTGGGCGGATCGGTGGCTGCCAATGCCGGCCTGCTGACGCAGATACGTGATCCGGATATCGGCGACACGCTCAAGTTTGTCCGTATCAATGGCCAGCCTCAGCTGTTTTCATCGGTGACCGAAGTATTTACCGATGTCGGTAGCCTTTTAATTTACCCCGACGGCAGCTATACGTTCCGCCCGACTCCACAGGGCATCGCGATGGCGACGAGTGAGTCGCAACAGATCAATGTCAGCTTCGAGGTGGCTGACAGAGTGGGCGCCACGTCGGCAGGTACGCTGAGTCTCACGATCCGAGGTGCCAATGAAGGGCCGGAAGCAGTACCTGACCAAATCGGTCCTGTGCTTACCGGTGATTCAACGCAGTTCACTGACGCCATATTGCTGGCTAATGATATCGATCTGGATAATGGCGAGACTGCATTACTAAAGTTGGCGGCATTCAGCTTTGGCAGCACAGTGGTTGCGATGCCGGTGACAGGTGCCACAACGCTGGCTGGTACTTATGGCGTGTTGACTATCGGTGCCGATGGGCAGTTGAGCTATGCAGCGACCACCGATGCAAGCACTGCCTTGATCAAAGGTGCGCAGGCGAGTGATACGTTTAGCTACACGATCACGGACCCTGGCGGCGCGAGCAGCGAGACACAGCTGACGTTTAACGTTACCGGCGCCAATCGAGCACCTACTTCTGCCGCAGACAGCTACACGCTGACCTCTGGTCAGGGCTTGGCGGTTTCGACAGCATCTGGTGTGCTGAGCAACGACAGCGACAATGATGGCGATACGCTGAGCGCTATTCTTCAGACCGGACCATCAAATGGCTCGCTGGTGCTGAACGCGAACGGCAGTTTCAGCTACCTACCGTCGGCAGGCTTTGTTGGCACGGACAGTTTCATCTATCAAGCCTCTGATGGCAGTGCATCAAGTGCTTCGACGCAGGTCAGCATCACGGTACAGCCACCGCCACCACCACCGCCACCACCACCACCACCACCACCACCACCACCACCACCACCACCACCACCGCCGCCGCCACCACCACCACCGCCGCCACCGCTCACGCTGGACAAGAAAATGTTCATCAATGAGATCGCGGTGAATGCAGGGGCCGCGACCATCACCATCAATACCAATAACGGCGCACTCTCTGACCGAGTGACCACGGGCGTTGGCCGCATTGAGCTATTCAATTTTTCGAGTAGTAGTATTTCGGCGACTGATCTTTCAAAAGCCAGCGTGGAAGTCGTCGGCCTGAATAGCAAGCTGAGTGTGATCGGCTTGGATCACCTGACTGGGCTTACCGAGACTGCCAGTGGCGCGCCCCTGGCAGGCGTTGCATTGCAGGCAAACGGATCACTAGTCTTGTACGAGCCGAATGCGGGCGGTATTGGCATCTGGCAGACCTACAGCGCAAGCGGCGCGCTGCTGCTATCCGGCACCTATCAGGACGGCAGCTGGGGTCTGGGCACTTCGGTGTCATCGCCGATCGCGATGAATCTGGTCGAGCAAAGTGTATCGATCGATTTCTTCGCAGCGAATGGCGCACCGCTATCGGGCCTGACAGATACGGGTAGCACGCAGACGTCGCTGAGTGGTATCGCTGCTTTGGCGAGTGGCTCGCATGCACAAGGTTCGATCACGCCATTCCAGCTGCCAGACTTGTCATCGCCCTGGTTCGGTAGTGCGCAGGTGTCGCCATCAGGTGTGGTCATCCCGAATGATGTGCTCAATCTGCTGAGCCAGAATGGGCAATTCAGTGGGCTACTGGCATCCTCATCGGATACCGTGTTTGCGCGTACCTACGATCGTTACCTCGCAGCGACCGGCGGAAGTGACTCTGCCTTCGTCGACTATAACGATGCGGGCGACTGGATTTATGGTGGTAGCGGCGTGCTGACATTGGGCAGAGAAAACGTCGTTCTCTCGCGGGGCGCGCCGCAGTTCGTCGCGAACTCACAGGATGCTGGAGATAATGCCAATCCCTTGCAAGGCTACCAGCCTGTTTCGGATCTGATCGCTGGCATTAGCAACGAAAGCGGGCAGACCATTGCGATCTTCTCCGGTGTTGGTGAAGGCGGTCGCGGACATGACTTCCTGTATGGCGTAGCGACCGATGACAACCTGCTGGGTAACGGTGGCAATGACTATCTGTATGGATCGGGCGGTAATGACCGGCTTGAAGGCAACGCCGGCGCCGACTGGCTGATGGGCGCTGCTGGCAATGACAGACTGCTCGGTGGTAGCGGTGCGGACCGGCTGATGGGTGGTGCCGACAGCGACAGATTGATCGGTGGCGCTGGACGCGACTGGCTTAACGGCGGCAGCGGCGCGGATATCTTTATCTTCCGCAACCTGTCGGATAGCACGCTGGCGGCATCGGACATCATCGAGGACTTCACTCGGGGCATAGACAAGATCGATCTGTCACCGATTGACGCCAACACCAGGCGTGCGGGCGATCAGACTTTCGTGTTTGCCGGTCGGTCGGGCAGTGCGGTTGCTAACTCGGTGAACTGGTTTGAAAGCAGTGGCAATACTGTGATTCAGGTCGACGTCGACGGCAACCGTGGGGCTGATATGCAATTGGTATTGGTCGGCACAAACCTTGGACTGACCGCAGCGGACTTCGTTTTGTGAGTCAGTACGCCGGTGGCCTCAAACGGCCACCGGCGCCTTGAAAAGTAAGCCTCGGCCAGTGTCTCAATGTCACCAGTCTATGATGCATTTGAGTCATTGAGAAAGCGGCTAGCGCAGTGCACCTTCTCGTTAGTGAGCCGGTGGTATCAATTACCCCGGCGTTAATTGCACTTTCTGAGGAGAACTGCATGGCGACAACCTTCAACACGACACCGATTATTCCAACAATTTCGACAGCGGTAGATGAGCAAGGCGATACCCTGACCGGTAGTGACTCTGCCTTCGTCGACGACAACGATGCGGGCGACTCGCTGATGGGCGGTACTGGCAGTGACAGACTGCTCGGTGGTAGCGGTGCCGACTCGCTGATGGGCGGTATTGGCAGTGACAGACTGCTCGGTGGTAGCGGTGCCGACTCGCTGATGGGCGGTACTGGCGATGACAGACTGGTCGGTGGTAGCGGTGTCGACTGGCTGATGGGCGGTACCGGCAATGACAGACTGCTCGGTGATAGCGGTGTTGACTGGCTGATGGGCGGTA
>JAIXQV010000002.1 GCA_027485535.1 Oxalobacteraceae bacterium
CCCGCCAACAAAGTAGCAAACAAGGAATGCGGACTCGCATTTGACTCGAACGCCTCGGGCAGCGAATGCAGCAGCGACGTCGCCAGCAGCAGCCCGACCGACAGACTGACCATGCGGTCCACCATCTTGGACAGCAAGCCATAAGACAAGAAGGCCGCAGCAGAAATACTGATCAGCCCGGCCAGGGTCGTAGCCAGCAGAATCGATGACAGCGTGGGGTCGATTTGAATATCCTCAGTTACCGTTACGGTGAGATTCGCCGTAGCGTTTGTACAAACCCGCTATTTTACGTGGGCTGAAGCGCCATAGACTATTCGGAGCAATCCGCAGCATCCGAATACCGAGCCTACCAAAGGCGCCAAGCCAGCCACATTCAGTCGCTGGCAAGGCGCGCCGACGAAGACAGTACTGGTAGTACGACAAGGAGGCGCAACGAGGCCAGCGGCCGAATGTGGCTGGCGTTTAGTGGGCCTGCTCCCAGTTGGGCCCAAATCCCAAATCCGCCACCAACGGTACCTTCAATTGCGCAACCCCGGCCATCAGCTGCGGCAGCGTTTGCTTGACCTGATCCAGCTCATCCTGTGGCACATCGAGTACGAGTTCATCATGCACTTGCATCACCATGAGTGATTTCAGCTTCTCGCGGTCTAACCAATTTTGCACGGCGATCATCGCCAGCTTGATTAGATCTGCTGCTGTTCCCTGCATGGGCGCATTAATCGCGGCGCGCTCAGCGGCCTGTCGGCGCGGCCCGTTGGGTGAATTAATCTCGGGCAGCCACAGCCGACGACCAAAGACAGTTTCAACGAATCCATGCGACTTGGCTTGCTGCCGCAGGTCGTCCATGAAACGTTTTACGCCGGCGAAGCGGTTGAAGTATTTTTCCATGTACATCTGCGCGGCGGCGCGCTCGATGCCCAGATTGCCCGCGAGACCGAAGGCGCTCATGCCATAGATCAGGCCAAAATTAATCACCTTTGCAGCGCGGCGCTGCTCGGCTTGAACCTCATCTAGGCTGATACCAAAAATCTCTGCGGCGGTGGCACGGTGAATATCATCGCCCGAGGCGAATGCGCGCAACATGGCGGGGTCTTCTGACAAATGCGCCATGATGCGTAATTCAATTTGCGAGTAATCAGCAGAGACAATCACATTGCCGGGCGAAGCAATGAAGGCTTCACGGATACGGCGCCCTTCGGCGGTACGCACCGGAATGTTTTGTAGATTCGGCTCGTTGGACGACAATCTTCCCGTCACCGCAATTGCCTGGCCGTAGTTGGTATGCACCCGACCCGTGGTCGGGTTGACCATTTTTGGAAGCTTGTCGGTGTAGGTCGATTTCAGCTTGGATAGACCGCGATACTCAAGCAGCAATTTGGGCAGCGGATAATCCTCTGCCAGTTTTTGCAATACCTCTTCATCCGTCGATGGTGCGCCACTCGCGGTTTTTTTGACGACGGGATGTTTCAGCTTCTCGAAAAAAATCTCACCGAGCTGCTTGGGCGAATTCAGATTGAAAGGCTGACCGGCCAGCTCATAAGCCTGCTGCTCCAGTTGCAGCAGCTTAGTGCCTAGCTCGTGAGATTGTGCTTGCAGACGTTGAACATCAATGAACACACCATTGCGCTCAATACGCTGTAGTACGCGCGCGGTTGGCAGCTCGATGGTTTCATAAATGAATCGTAGCCCGTCGATTTTTTCGATTTTTGGCCAAAGGGTTTGGTGTAGCTGAAAGGTGATGTCGGCATCTTCAGCGGCGTATTCGGTCGCGCGCTCTATGTCGACCTCATCAAAGCCAATCTCAGAGGCACCCTTGCCACAGATCTCGACATAGCTGATGGTTTTTCGGTTCAGCCAACGCAGTGCGAGGCTATCCATATCATGGCTACGATGCGACTCCACGACATACGATTCCAGCAGCGTATCGTGCGCAATACCCTGTACATGAATGCCGTAGTTCTGTAACACGTGGCAGTCATACTTCAGATGCTGCCCCAGCTTTGGCTTGCTCGCATCTTCCAGCCAGGGTTTGAGCTTAGCCAGCACCTGCTCACGTGATAACTGCGTTGGTGCGCCCGGGTAGCGATGCGCCACCGGAATATACGCCGCCACGCCCGCCTCACAGC
This sequence comes from Oxalobacteraceae bacterium, assembly GCA_027485535.1. GTDB lineage: Bacteria > Pseudomonadota > Gammaproteobacteria > Burkholderiales > Burkholderiaceae_D > Pernthalerella. Next base: position 2,127 of record JAIXQV010000002.1, read on the forward strand.
AGAGCGAGATACCCACCAACTCGGCCCGCAGGGCATCGAGTGAGGTGGTTTCGGTATCCAGCGCGGTGAGTGCTGCCGCATTGATTTTTTCAATCCACTGATCCAACTGGGCCTCGGTAAAGACAGCCTCATAGTGTTTCTGCACAGGCGCTGCAGGTGCTGTCAATGCTGAAGGTGATTGATTGTCATCTGCACCGTGCGCTGTGAACAACGCGCCAGATTCACCATTGGCCGTTATTTCGCTACTGGCTGCAAGCGATGCATTCAATTCGCGCAGCCATGTCCGGAAACCCATTTTCTCGAAAAAAGCTTTCAGCGCTAATCTGTCTTCCGCACTTTGCTGCAACGAGGCCAGAATCGATTCATGATGCCCAGACAAATCACAGTCACACTTCACAGTGACCAATTGACGTGCAAGGGGTAACCAGTCCAGCGCCTTACGAAGATTGTCGCCGACCACGCCGCCAATCTCATTGGCATGGGCGATTACACCATCCAAATTCTCGAACTGCGACAGCCATTTGACCGCCGTCTTAGGCCCCACCTTTTCAACGCCGGGGACGTTATCTACCGTATCGCCAACCAAGGTGAGGTAATCAACAATACGCTCGGGAGGCACACCGAATTTACCAACCACACCGTTACGGTCCAAGGTCTCATTGCTCATGGTGTTGACCAAGGTGACCTGATCATTCACCAGCTGCGCAAGGTCCTTATCGCCGGTGGAGATGATGGTTTTCAGGCCGAGCGCCGTTGCCTCGGTCGCCAGCGTGCCAATCACATCATCGGCTTCAATACCCTCGACCATCAGAATCGGCCAGCCAAGTGCCCTGACGACTTCATGAATCGGTTCTATTTGTCTCGCCAAGTCCTCGGGCATGGACGGCCGGTGCGCCTTGTACTCGGGGTACATGTCGTCGCGGAAGGTTTTACCCTTGGCATCAAACACGCAGGCGATGTGGTCAGCCGCATAGTCTTGGCGCAGCCGACGCAACATATTGATCATGCCGTAGATCGCACCCGTGGGTACGTCGTCTGCGTTGCGCAAATCCGGCATCGCATGGAAGGCCCGGTACAGATAGCTTGAGCCATCCACCAACAACAAGGTCTTGTTCATCGTTTTGATTATCGCAGAGTTCCCCGGCATGACTGGCCGGTTCGGACAGGTTCGGGGCGAGTTCAGGGCTGATTCGCGACGGGTTCAGGGCCAGATTGCGAATGGTCAGCGAATGGTCGGCGAGTGGTAAGCGGGTGGTCTGCGGGTGGTCTGCGGATAGTAAACGGATAGCGCGGATGGTCGGCGGATAGTTAGCCGCTGGTTAAAGACCGCGTCACGGCCGGGGGCAGCCAGAATTGAAGCTTGCCCCAGGTCCGCGTTAGTCCGTAGATGGTTTGTTAGAATGAGTCACCGCGCCTGAATAGCGGCGCTCACTGCGGGGATCATGATGAAATCGATAGCTGCCTTACTGCGTCAGTTCCGACTGCTCGGTGTTGGTGCTGTGTTATCAATTTTGTCTGCCAGTGCCTCGGCTGAGAACCTGCTGGACGACCCTTACGCCGGCAGTCTGATCCCAGACGGGCGGACCAAGATTACGCAAATCCGCGAACAAAACGCTGTCACCTCGGTTCGGGTTCAACGTGGCGACAATGTTTACCATGTCACGCCGGCTGAGCGCATCCCTTACTATCAAGAAGGCGGACGCGCAGCGACCTGGGAGATTATTCAATTCCGGTCCAAGCCCGTAGACGACAGCGGCGTCATGCCTCCACCCAACCGATGAATTCTGCGCCCGGCGCCGCCGGGCATTTTTATACCCACTATGGCAGTTTTCACCCCGGTCTCGCTAGACGAGATCATTCCCTGGGCAGCCCAGTTTCCGATCGGTACAGTGCGGTCGATTCAGGGCATTTCGTCTGGCATCGAGAACAGTAATTTTTTCCTGTTCACCGAGCGCGGCGAGTATGTACTCACGATTTTCGAAAAACTCAGCTTCGAGCAGCTACCGTTTTACTTGAACCTGATGCGGCATCTGGCCGAGCGCGGTGTGTTAGTTCCAGCGCCCATTGCGAACAACCAAGGCGCGATCCTGAACCGCTTACAAGATAAACCCGCTGCTATCGTCAGCCGACTGCATGGCGACTGGGTACCCGAACCACGGCCGGTTCATTGCGCTCATGTTGGCACCATGCTGGCGCGTATGCACCTGGCTGCGCAAGACTATCCGCTTTACCAGCCGAACCTGCGCGGCTTGAGCTGGTGGCGCGAAACAACACCCGTCGTGCTGCCCTATCTGTCTGATGATAATCAGCAGCTGTTAGGTGCAGAAATGCAGTTTCAAGAAAGCTTCGCGGCATCGTCGATCTATCCGTCCTTACCCAGCGGACCGATTCACGCAGATCTATTCCGCAATAACGTCATGTTCGATGGCGAACAACTGTCCGGCTTCTTCGATTTCTATTTTGCCGGCTGCGATCTTTGGTTGTTTGATGTCGCGGTGACCGTCAACGATTGGTGCATCGATCTGGCATCAGGTGAGACTGATGCGGCTCGCGTGCGCGCGCTGCTCGATGCTTATCACGCGGTTCGTCCTTTTACCGCGGAAGAACATAGCGCATGGCCTACTATGCTGCGTGCAGCGGCGTTGCGGTTCTGGATTTCCCGGCTCTATGATTTTTATCTGCCGCGCGAAGCCGAGATGCTGACGCCCCACGATCCGACGCATTTCGAGCGCATCCTCCGGCACCGAATCGCGCACCCTGTCGAAAGCCTGCCGTAATGGAAGCGATTACAGCTAAAGAAGGAATGGGCTGGATCCGGCAGGGCTTTGCCTTGTTCCGCCGCCAGCCCGCTGAATTATCGATGCTGTTCCTGCTGTACATGTTGCTGATGTTTTCGCTGTCATTAATCCCCGTGGTTGGACAGCTACTACCGCTCATGCTGGTACCGGCCTTTACCATGGCTTTTATGCAGGCCTGTGTCGAGATCGAGGCAGACCGCAAGGTCAAGCCCTCGCTACTACTCACTGCGTTTCGATCACCCGCCTTGGGTACCTTGCTCAGGCTAGGCGCGCTCTACCTGCTAGCCGCAACCCTGGCCATCGCGGCCTCGTCGCTGATTGATGGCGGTCTTTTCTGGAAGCTGCTGTCTGGCCAGATCAAGCCGGATAATGAAAAGCAGATCACTGCCGATGACCTGCCATTGGCGATGCTGTTCTCTGCACTGGTTTATCTGCCCTTTGCGATGGGCTTTTGGCATGCCGCAGCGCTCGCCACCTGGCAACGCATGGGACTATTCAAAGCGATTTTTTACAGCTTCTTTGCCGTACGCCGCTGCGGCAAGGCCTTCCTTGCCTACTCCCTCGGCTGGGTCATGATCGGTATTGCAGCA
>JAIXQV010000128.1 GCA_027485535.1 Oxalobacteraceae bacterium
ACAAGGTGTCAAAAGCGAGCGAAGACTTGCCTGAGCCCGACAAGCCGGTGATCACAATCAGCTTATCGCGCGGAAGATCAAGGCTGATGTTCTTCAAGTTGTGGGTGCGCGCACCCCGAATTCGGATTTCGTCCATCTGGCCTGTGTTTTTGGTGACCGAACGCTATGCTTTTTGCAAGCGCTTGACTCGGTCGGTGCGGGTCAACCTGTTACTATAGCTGGTTTTCAAATCCCGCTGATGACCTGTCTACGATGCGCGTCAAGCGGCACCCCTCCTGATCTTTCATGTCTGTTGCCCGAGACGCTGACGCTAGCCGCATGACCCCAACTGAGATTCGGGCATCGGTCTCGCTCGCCTCGATTTTCGGTTTGCGTATGCTCGGGTTGTTCCTGATCCTGCCGGTATTTGCCGTGCATGCAAAGTCGATGCCGGGTGGCGAAGACGCGGTGCTGGTCGGCTTGGCCATGGGTATGTACGGATTAACCCAAGCGATTGGACAAATCCCGTTCGGTATGGCGTCCGATCGCTTCGGCCGCAAACGCATCATCGTGATTGGGCTGGTGCTGTTCATCATTGGTTCCTTGATCGCGGCGATCGATACCCATGTCATTTGGGTCATCATCGGCCGCGCGGTGCAGGGAGCGGGGGCGGTGTCGGCCGCAGTGACCGCACTGATCGCTGATTCCACGCGTGACGAACACCGCACCAAGGCGATGGCTCTGGTGGGTGCTTCAATCGGCTTGACCTATGCGGCGTCGCTGGTCATGGCGCCGCTGCTGTATGCCGCCATTGGGATGAGCGGCATGTTCCTGTTGGTGGCGGTGCTGGCGGCAGTTGCGATTGCTGTCGTGTTATTCATCACGCCGCAAGCGCCACCGCGCTCACCTGAGCGCGCCTCGTTCATGCAAGTGCTGGCAGATCCCGAATTAATGCGGATGAACTTTGGTGTGTTTGCGCTGCACGGGATACAGATGTCGATGTTCGTTGTGCTGCCGAATGTGTTGGTTGACGCGGGTGGATTGCCGATCGACCAGCACTGGAGGATTTATCTGCCGGTAGTACTTGTCTCTTTCATCTTAATGTTGCCGCCGATTTTTCTGGGCGAGAAGCGCGGTAGGATGAAGCAAGTATTCGTGTTTTCGATAGGCCTGTTGCTGTTGGTCGAGATTGGATTGCGCGCTGCGATTGCAGAGACCCACTTGTCATTCGAGATGCTCGTGGCCTTATTGCTCGCGTTCTTTGTCGCTTTCAATATCCTCGAGGCGAGTCAGCCATCACTGGTATCACGGATGGCACCGGCATCAGCCCGCGGTGCGGCGCTCGGCATCTACAACACGATGCAGGCCATCGGCTTGTTTGCGGGTGGTGCTGGTGGCGGCTTGCTGGCCAAGCACTATGGCGCCCCGGCGGTATTCACTGCGGGCTGTGTGGTCACACCTGCCTGGCTTATAATCGCATCATCAATGAAACATATGCCGCGGCGTGCACAGCGCGAAGTGGCACCCGCCTGATTTTCATTTCTATTTTCTTTCCAATCGGGAGATTCGCATGGCATCCGTGAACAAGGTCATCATTGTCGGCAACCTCGGACGCGATCCCGAGACACGCTATATGCCGAGTGGCGATGCGATCACCAATATCGCGGTGGCGACTACCGACAAATGGAAAGACAAAAGCACAGGTGAGCAAAAAGAAGCCACCGAGTGGCATCGAATTTCATTCTTCGGCAGGTTGGCGGAAGTGGCGGGGCAGTACCTGAAAAAAGGCTCGCAGGTGTACATCGAGGGTAAGCTGCGCACCCGCAAATACACCGACAAAGACGGCGTCGAAAAATACTCCACCGAGATCGTTGCCGATGTCATGCAGATGCTGGGCAGTCGCCAAGGCGGTGGTGCAGCACAGATGGATGATCATGGTAGCAGCCGTAGTGCTTCACAAGCACCAGCGCAAGCGGGCGGACGCCAGCCAGCCAACATCAATCTCGAGGATGACGACATCCCGTTCTAATGGTCTCTTGCGATCAATAACCGGGTGAGCAAATGGCGAGGCTGCCCCGGTTGGTGGTTGCAAATCACCTGCATTACCTGATTGCGCTGGCGCATCACCAGCAGGTCTTATTCGTCGATGAGACCGACTATCAGCGTTTTCTAAGTGTTTTGGCCGACGCGGCGCGTCACTATCGTGTCGCCTTGCATGCCTACGTGTTATTGCCGGATCGGGTTCATTTGCTCGCCACGCCTAGCGACACGCTAGGCCTGAGCAAGATGATGCAAGCCGTTGGCCGAATCTACGTGCCTTACTTCAATGCGCGTCATCAGCGTAGCGGCAGCCTGTGGGGTGGCCGCTTTCGCGCCACTGTGCTGGATGCCGCCAGCTATTTCAACGAATGCGCGCATTTGATCGAGTATTTGCCAGTGCAGAGCGGCGCCAGTCAGGATATTGCGGCCTATTCCTGGTCGAGTTATCCGCATCACGCGGGTCTGCAACGCCAGCCTTGGCTGACCGATCATCCGGTGTACTGGGCGATGGGCAACACACCCTTCGACCGTGAGGCGGCCTACCAGCGCCGCTGCACCCAGCCGCCCGACCCCGAATTAACCGCAGCCATCGAGGCGGCTACGCACAAAGGCTGGGCGCTCGGACCCGAAACCTTTCAAGCCAGCCTTGCCAAGCTCACCCAGCGTCGGTTACAGCCTGCCCGGCGCGGTCGGCCACGACGTCCGGCGCACAATGAGCTGCCGTAAGGGCAACAGGAGATGGTCTGTCCCTAATTAAACCGAAAGGCCGTCATCGGCCAGCTTAATTAGGATTTGACCCTAATTTTTTCGGTTGAACCGTTTATTGCATTGCACTATCCTCTTCGACCCCACGCAATTTTTCGGAGTGCCGCCATGCAAGCGCAAGGCCTTTACGACCCACAAAATGAGCACGATGCCTGCGGCGTCGGCTTTATCGCTCACATCAAAGGCCAAAAGAGCCATTCGATTATCGAACAAGGTCTCTTGATCCTGAAAAACCTGGACCACCGAGGTGCGGTTGGCGCCGATGCGCTGATGGGCGATGGCGCTGGCATCCTGATTCAAATCCCGGATGCTTTTTACCGCGAAGAAATGTCTCAGCAAGGCGTGGTGCTGCCACCGCCGGGCGAGTACGGCGTTGGCATGGTCTTCTTGCCGAAGGAGCAGGCGTCACGCATCGCATGCGAGCAAGAGATTGAACGCGCCGTGCACGCCGAGGGTCAGGTAGTACTGGGTTGGCGTGATGTGCCGGTCAATCGCGATATGCCGATGTCGCCAACAGTGCGCGATAAAGAGCCGGTGATCCGACAGATTTTTATCGGGCGTGGCCAGGACATCATGGTCACCGATGCGCTGGAGCGCAAACTGTATGTGATTCGTAAATCCTCAGGACACGCGATTCAAGGACTGGACCTGCTGCATGGCAAAGAATTCTTCGTGCCATCGATGTCGGCGCGCACCGTAGTCTACAAAGGCTTGTTGCTGGCCGACCAAGTCGGCGTGTATTTCAAAGATCTGCAAGACCCGCGCTGCGTCTCCGCGCTTTCGTTGGTGCATCAACGCTTCTCTACCAATACCTTCCCCGAGTGGCCATTGGCCCACCCGTATCGCTTGATTGCCCACAACGGCGAAATCAATACCGTCAAAGGCAACTTCAACTGGATGCGCGCACGTGAAGGCGTGATGAAGTCGGCGGTGCTGGGCGAGGATTTGAACAAACTCTTCCCATTGATCTACGAGGGTCAATCAGATACCGCGTGTTTTGATAATGCGCTTGAGTTGTTGGTGATGGCGGGTTATCCAATCGCGCAAGCGATGATGATGATGATTCCTGAGGCGTGGGAAAACCACACGCTCATGGATGACAACCGCCGCGCATTTTACGAGTACCACGCAGCGATGATGGAGCCGTGGGACGGCCCGGCCGCGATGGCATTTACCGATGGCCGGCATATCGGCGGCACGCTTGATCGGAATGGCCTGCGTCCAGCACGCTACCTAGTGACCGATGATGATTATGTAGTGATGGCGTCGGAATCGGGCGTGCTGCCGATTCCCGATTCCAAGATTGTTAAAAAATGGCGTCTACAGCCCGGCAAGATGTTCCTGATCGATCTGGAAGCGGGTCGCATCATCGACGATAAGGAATTAAAAGACACCTTCGCGAATGCGAAGCCCTACAAGCAGTGGATTGAGTCGGTACGTATCAAACTCGATGAGCTGAATACCGAGCCAGAGACGCGTTTCGAGAAAGCCTCGCTGCTCGACCGTCAGCAAGCCTTCGGCTATACGCAGGAAGACCTGAAGTTCCTGATGGCGCCGATGGCAGTGGGTGCGGAAGAGGCGACTGGCTCCATGGGTAATGACTCGCCGCTGGCGGTGATGTCGAATAAAAACAAGCCGGTCTATAGCTACTTTAAGCAGCTGTTCGCGCAGGTGACCAACCCACCGATCGATCCGATCCGCGAAGCGATGGTGATGTCGCTGGTGTCGTTCATTGGACCGAAGCCGAACCCGCTGGATACCAACAATATCAATCCGCCGATGCGTCTCGAGGTTTCGCAACCGATCCTCGACTACAAAGACATCACGCGGCTGCGTAACATCAGCGCACATACGGGCGGTAAATTCCGCTCCTACGAAATTGATATCTGCTACCCGGTCGATTGGGGTAAAGAAGGTATCGAGGCACGCTTGGCCTCACTCTGCGCGCAGGCGGTCGATGCGGTGCGTTCGGGCCACAACATACTGATCTTGTCGGACCGAGCGGTCGACAAACACCATGTGCCGATTCCTGCGCTGCTGGCGACTTCGGCGGTACACCAGCATTTGGTAAGCAAAGGTCTGCGCACTGCCACCGGATTGGTCGTTGAGACCGGCTCAGCGCGTGAGACACATCACTTTGCGCTGCTGGCAGGTTACGGCGCGGAAGCGGTGCATCCTTATCTCGCGCTCGATACCTTGGCAGGCATGACCAAGGACCTGCCGGGCGATCTGTCCGCAGATAAAGCCATCTACAACTTCCAGAAAGCGGTCGGCAAAGGGTTGCTGAAAGTGTTCTCGAAGATGGGTATCTCGACCTACATGTCTTACTGTGGCGCGCAGATCTTTGAAGCGATCGGACTCAACAAGCCGATGATCGACAAGTACTTCAAGGGCACGGCGTCGAATGTCGAGGGTATTGGGGTATTCGAGATCGCGGAAGAGGCACTGCGCTTGCATCGCGAAGCTTTCGGTCATGATCCAGTGCTGGCGAGTGCCCTTGATGCAGGCGGCGAGTACGCTTACCGTGTGCGTGGCGAAGAGCATATGTGGACGCCGGATGCGATCGCAAAGTTGCAGCACTCGACGCGTGCGAATAATTTCAGTACCTACAAAGAATATGCGCAGATCATTAATGACCAATCCACGCGTCACATGACGCTGCGTGGCTTGTTCGAGTTCAGGATTGATCCGGCCAAGGCGATACCGTTGGATGAGGTGGAGTCTGCTAAAGATATCGTCAAACGTTTTGCCACCGGTGCAATGTCTCTGGGCTCGATTTCAACTGAGGCCCATTCAACGTTAGCGATTGCCATGAACCGAATCGGCGGCAAGTCGAACACGGGTGAGGGTGGTGAAGATGACGCACGTTATCGCAACGAGCTGCGCGGCATCAAGATCAAGCAGGGCGATACCTTGGCCACCATCATCGGCAAGGAACGTGTCGAGAAAGATATCCCACTGCAAGAGGGCGACTCGTTACGCTCCAAGATCAAACAAGTTGCATCCGGTCGCTTTGGTGTGACCACCGAGTACCTCACCTCGGCAGATCAGATTCAGATCAAGATGGCACAGGGTGCCAAGCCGGGTGAGGGCGGGCAGCTGCCGGGACATAAAGTCTCGGAGTACATCGCCAAGCTGCGTTTCTCAGTGCCTGGTGTTGGCTTGATCTCGCCGCCACCGCACCATGACATTTATTCGATCGAAGACTTGGCGCAGCTGATTCACGATCTCAAGAACGTCAACCCGAAGGCAGACATCTCGGTCAAATTGGTGTCCGAGGTCGGTGTAGGCACCGTGGCTGCAGGTGTTACGAAAGCGAAGGCGGATCATTTAGTGATCGCTGGCTACGATGGTGGCACCGGGGCTTCACCGCTGTCGTCAATAAAGCATGCAGGTACGCCTTGGGAGTTGGGTCTGGCAGAGACCCAGCAGACCTTGGTGCTGAATGGCTTGCGTGGACGCATTCGTGTGCAAACTGATGGTCAGCTGAAAACGGGTCGCGATGTCGTGATTGGTGCCTTGTTGGGCGCTGATGAATTCGGCTTCGCCACAGCGCCGCTCGTGGTTGAGGGCTGCATCATGATGCGTAAGTGTCATCTCAACACTTGCCCGGTCGGTGTGGCAACACAAGACCCGGTATTGCGCGCGAAATTCCAGGGCAAGCCCGAGCATGTGGTGAATTACTTCTTCTTCGTTGCCGAAGAGGCGCGTCAGATCATGGCGCAGCTCGGCATCCGCAGTTTCGAAGAATTGATCGGCCGCGCCGACTTACTCGACAAATCGCGAGCGATTAGTCACTGGAAGGCAAAGGGCCTTGATTTCAGCAAAATTTTCTATGTGCCTGAAGTCAATGATCAGCCGCGTCACCATACCGAGGTTCAAGACCATGGTTTGGACAAGGCGCTTGACCATAAGCTAATAGCACAAGCAAAACCGGCGATCGAACGTGGTGAGAAAGTGTCGTTCATCTCGCCAATCCGCAACCTGAACCGCACCGCGGGCGCCATGCTGTCGGGCGAGGTGGCCAAGCGCTACGGTCACGAAGGACTACCGGACGACACGATTCACATCCAGCTGCAAGGGACTGCGGGACAATCATTCGGAGCATTTCTTGCACACGGTGTGACCTTTGATCTGGTCGGCGAGGGTAATGACTACGTCGGCAAGGGGTTGTCGGGTGGTCGCATCATCGTTCGCCCGAACACCGAATTCCGCGGCTGGGCAGTGGATAACATCATCGTTGGCAATACCGTGTTGTACGGCGCGATTGCGGGCGAGGCGTTCTTCAATGGTGTCGCAGGCGAGCGCTTTGCCGTGCGCAACTCGGGTGCTGTGACGGTGGTCGAGGGCACAGGTGACCACGGTTGCGAGTACATGACCGGCGGCACCGTGGTTGTACTCGGACATACCGGCCGCAATTTTGCGGCTGGCATGTCCGGTGGCATTGCGTATGTATATGACGAGGACGGTAGCTTCGGTGCCAAGTGCAACATGGCCATGGTGGCACTTGATCATGTGCTCTCTAGCGCTGAGCAAGAGACCACGGTTGGCAAAGCCGCATGGCACAGTACTACACGCGGTGGTGAGCGTCAGGCCGATGAAGTGATTCTGAAAGGCTTGATCGAGCGCCACTTCAAGTACACCGGGTCGACGCGTGCGCGTACTCTACTCGATGACTGGTCAAATGCGCGTGGCAAATTCGTCAAAGTGTTCCCGACCGAGTACAAGCGTGCGCTGGGTGAAATGTTTGCCAACGCCGACAAGGCCAAAGAAAAAACGACTGCTTAAGCATAGAGAAAAACATCATGGGAAAAGTTACGGGTTTTCTGGAATTCCAGCGCTTGCAAGAGGCAAGCGAAGCGCCGGACGCACGGCTAAAGCACTACAAGGAATTTGTGCTGCATTTGTCCGATGCGGATGCAAAAACGCAGGGCGCACGTTGCATGGATTGCGGTATTCCGTTTTGCAATACGGGCTGTCCGGTCAATAACATCATCCCGGATTGGAATGACTTGGTATATCGCGGTAACTACCG
>JAIXQV010000267.1 GCA_027485535.1 Oxalobacteraceae bacterium
AATACAGACTGGATCAAAGATACCGTTGCGCTCTCGAACCGAGGCGAGATCGAAGTCGACGCGAAGGGTCAGACCTCGGTGCCGGGCGTGTTCGCGGCTGGTGACGTGACAACGGTGCCATACAAGCAGATCATCATCGCGATGGGTGAAGGTTCAAAAGCAGCATTGGGCGCATTTGATCACCTGATCCGAGCGTCCGCTCCTATGGAACAAGCGCAAAAACTGGCTGCTTGATCCCGCACGCTACCAAATCGGATATTGCTGGCCATTTTTAAGACCTCGCCTATGCGTGGCCTTTATTTCTGTGGTTAGGTATCGAAATCTGGTTGCCAAAATGCCTCGGACACCAATATCCAGCTGACAAATAGCGCAAGTCGAATCAATATGTCGCCCGTTAAAGAACTTATGGAGTTTAATTCCTTACGAGTTCACTTATGGATACAGTTGTAGCACTATTACTTGTGTGCTTCCTGATTTGGTTACTTTCACTTGCGCAAAAAAATTCTAGCTCGATCGAAGGAAAATCAGCGCAGAGAAGCAGCCAAGCAGTTCGTTTTCTACCGCCGATCCCTAAAGGCTTTCAGATCTACGTAGCGAATCCGTCGGTTGCTGGTATCAGCTACAGAAAACAAGCGGCTTTGAATTTTGCGAATTCGAGCAATCAACGCTTGCGACTAGAGCGGGAACCAGATAATGCACATGACCCTAATGCGATCAAAATTATCGGCGTGTCGCAAGCCGGCGAATTCTTGATTGGCTATGTTCCTCGGGAAATTGCCGAGCAGATCGCGGATCTCGACCTCTTCGATTGCATTCAGCCTCGTCTTGCCAGGATCTATATTGGCAGATCCGACTTTCTAGATATTCAGTACCAACTAATTGGTCCAAAATCAAAAAAGCCCGTATTCGACGCGTTCCAAAAATAATTTTCATACCCGACTTTGCTTATTTGGCTATTAGCCCCGCGGAAAAGTCAGTCAAAGAGGACTGACTTTTCGCTCTCCGCGATTAGCCGCCCGCCACCTCTTGCTTGAACTTCAAACGCCACGCATGAAGTAGCGGCTCGGTGTAGCCCGACGGTTGTACTGAACCCTTAAACACCAGATCACTCGCCGCGCGAAACGCGTGTGATTTTTCAAGATCGGGTGCCATTGGTCGGTAGAGTGGGTCACCAGCATTTTGTTGGTCGACGATTTTTGCCATACGCGCCAAGGTCTCTTTGACCTGGGCTTCGGTGATAACGCCATGGCGCAACCAGTTGGCAATATGCTGGCTGGAGATACGCAAAGTGGCACGATCTTCCATTAGCGCGACGTTGTGAATATCAGGCACCTTGGAGCAACCGATGCCTTGCTCCACCCAACGCACCACATAACCGAGTATGCCCTGCGTATTGTTGTCGAGCTCTTCCTGAATCTCTTGGGCCGACCAATTAGGCGCATCCACAATCGGTACTGTCAACAGCTGATCGCGCAGCTGTTGCAACTCAGCGGTGTTATCTTGCTGCTCCAGTTCGCGCTGGGTGTCGAACACATCTACTTGGTGGTAGTGCAAGGCATGCAGTGTTGCAGCGGTTGGCGAAGGTACCCAGGCGGTATTGGCACCGGATTTTGGATGGCCGATTTTTTGGTCCAACATCGCAGCCATCAGATCTGGCATCGCCCACATGCCCTTACCGATTTGTGCGCGACCGCGTAAACCGCAGCTCAAGCCCGTCAGCACATTGCTGCGCTCGTAGGCGGCGAGCCAAGTCGAAGTTTTCATGTGGCCCTTACGCAGCATAGGCCCACCGAGTAATGAGGTATGAATCTCGTCGCCCGTGCGATCTAAGAAGCCGGTGTTGATGAACGCGACTCGCGCTGCCGCCTCTTGCAGACAGGCCTTGAGGTTGGTAGAGGTGCGGCGCTCTTCATCCATGATGCCGAGCTTGACGGTGTTCTCTTTCAACCCAAGCAAAGCTTCAACGCGTCCAAACAACTCGGCAGCAAACGCGACTTCTTTTGGCCCATGCATCTTCGGCTTGACGATGTATACCGAGCCAGCGCGAGTGTTACAGATCGCTTGGGATGCGGGGCGGCGTAGATCGTGCAGCGCGATGGTCGTGGTAACAACGGCATCGAGAATACCTTCGGGTATTTCTTTGCCATCGCCAATCAAGATCGCTGGGTTGGTCATCAAGTGGCCCACATTGCGTAAGAACAGCAACGAGCGCCCGTGCAGTTTAAGCGTCTTCCCGTCAGCGCCGATGTACTCCCGATCCGGATTCAGGGTACGTTGGAAAGTCTTTTCACCTTTTTTCACTGTCTCTGACAGCGTACCTTTCAAGATGCCAAGCCAATTCTCGTAGGCGGCGACTTTATCGGTGCCGTCGACCACTGCCACGGAGTCTTCAAGGTCGAGAATGGTCGACAAGGCTGACTCGACGACGATGTCGGCCACGCCCGCGATATCTTGTTTACCGATCGTGCTATTGGGGTTGATCCGAAGCTCGATGTGTAAACCATTGTTCTTCAGTAGCACCGCTGTAGGGGCCGATGTCTCGCCCTGATAACCGACGAACTTAGACGAATCGGCGAGCCCAGTTGCGCTTCCATCTTGCATGACGGCCTTCAGGTGCGCGCCATCAACAGCGTACTCGGCGACATCTGCATGCGAGCCCGCTACCAGTGGTACCACCTGATCTAGAAAGCCTCTGGCGAACGTAATCACCTTTGCGCCGCGCACCGGGTTGTATCCACCATCACGCGTCGCTCCATCAGTCTCGGGAAGGGCGTCGGTACCGTAGAGTGCGTCGTACAGCGAGCCCCAGCGTGCGTTGGCGGCATTCAGCACATAGCGCGCATTCAGAATCGGCACCACCAGCTGCGGGCCCGCAGTGGTTGATAGCTCCGCATCGACATGGTCAGTAGTGACTTTTACTGCTTTGGGTACCGGCAATAGATAGCCAATCGACTCCAGAAACTTGCGATAAGCCGGTATGTCTCGAACCGGCCCTGGGTGGGCACTGTGCCAGGCATCCAGCTCGCTCTGCAAGCGATCGCGCTCGGCCAGCAGCTGGGCATTCTTCGGCGACAAATCATGGACGATCTGCGCGAAGCCACGCCACCAACGGTCGCTGTCGATGCCGGTGCCAGGCAGGACCTTGTCCTCGATAAAGCGGTACAGGATGGTATCCACCTGCAATCCGTGGCAAGCGGTGCGTGCTGTCATTTGTGATTCCTCGATAAGTTGATATGTTGTGGTGTTTTAGATTTATCGGCGGGCTTTAATGTCCCCCGCGCTGCCGGACATATTGAAGCAGGTCATTCAGCGAGCGGCCCTCGCCACCCGGCGCTACCCCAAGTACTTCTAGCGGTGCTGCCGCGCGATTTACCCAGAAAGTGGAATAACCAAACCAAGCAGCGCCGCAAATATCCCAGCCATTGCTGGAGACGAATAAACAATCTCCTGCAGCTAATCCCAAGGTGCTGATACCGAGACGGTAAACCTCCGGCGCTGTCTTGAATTTTTTCACGCTATGCGCCGACAGCACATGGCTGAACAGGCCGTCCATGCCCGCCGCTTTGATCACCGGGTCCAGCATCTCCGGGTTACCGTTGGAGAGAACGGCTAGCTTCATCCCATCGCGCTTCAGCTCATTCAGCACATTCAGGTTTTCCGGGAAGGGCGTCAGCTGGTTGTACTGACCCATGAGCTGCGCTTGCGACTGTGGGCTGAGTGCGAGGCCAAGCCTATTGCAGGAAAATTGCAATGCATCGCGAGTGACGCTATCGAACGGCTGATAGGTGTCGGACAGCGTGCGTAGGCGGGTGTATTCGATTTGCTTGTCGCGCCAAAGATTTGCCAAGGCAGCGCCCTGCCCCGGAAACTGCCGCTCAGCCTCGGCCGCAATCGCGTAGACGTCAAACAGCGTACCGTAGGCATCAAAAAGAATGGCTTGAAAAGACATGCTGCGCAAATACGATTAAACGTCTATGTTCCCAGCCGTGAGTGCATTGGTCTCGATGAACGCTCGGCGCGGCTCGACCTCATCACCCATCAGAGTGGCAAAAATCTGATCGGCAGCAATTGCGTCTTCAATCTGCACCCTGAGCAAACGACGTACCGCGGGATCCATCGTGGTTTCCCACAACTGTTCCGGATTCATCTCGCCTAACCCTTTGTAGCGCTGCTTGCTCACGCCGCGCTCTGCTTCATCACGCAGCCAGGCCATGGCCTGTCGAAAATCGGCGATCGCGTGCTCGCGCAATTTTTCACCGCTCCCGCGTCGGATCAGCGCACCCGGTCCGATCAAGCCCTTGAAGGTGGCTGCAGCCTCAAACAACAAGCCATAGTCCGGACTATCGACAAACTCCGCATCGATAATGCTGAGGCGAAGGTTGCCGTGATGCTGGCGCTCAATGCGCAAGCGTAGGGCCGCGGACAATGCTTCCGTATTGACGCTGACGCGCACCATCGGGTCATTAATGGCGGCGGCCAATGCTTGTGCGCTGGCCTCGGCAGTCTCTTCACTCGACAAATCCAGCGTTACGCCGTTCATGATTGCGGCGAGCGCCGCATCATCGATGACTCTCGATAAGCGCTGAACAATCGCGTTGGCGGTGTTGTACTTCCTGACCAACTCATTTAGTGCCTCACCCGCAATCGGCGCGGCGCCTTCTGTCGACAATAGCGCCGCGTCTTGGAGAGCGATCTGCATCATGTAGCTGGTCTCTTCGAGATCATCTTTCAGATAGCGCTCATCCTTGCCGTGCTTGACTTTGTACAGTGGCGGCTGAGCGATATACACATGACCACGCTCCACCAGCAGCGGCATCTGACGGTACAGCAGCGTCAGCAGCAAGGTACGAATATGCGCGCCATCCACATCGGCATCGGTCATGATGATGATGCGGTGATAGCGCAACTTCTCGATATTGAACTCGTCCGCACCAATCGACGTACCCAAGGTCGCAATCAGCGTGGTGATCTGCTCGGAAGAAAGCATTTTCTCGAAGCGCGCCTTTTCGACATTCAGCACCTTGCCACGCAACGGTAGAATCGCCTGGAACTTGCGATCACGCCCCTGCTTGGCGGAGCCACCTGCGGAATCGCCCTCGACGATGTAGAGCTCGCACAAGGCCGGATCTTTTTCCTGACAGTCTGCCAATTTGGCTGACAAGCCTAGCCCGTCCATCACGCCCTTGCGGCGAGTCAGTTCACGCGCCTTGCGCGCTGCTTCACGGGCACGCGCTGCCTCGACGATTTTGCCGCAAATGATTTTGGCGTCGTTGGGCTTTTCCATCAAAAAATCGGTCAGCGTTTTGGCGACTACTTCTTCCACCGGTCCGCGAACCTCTGACGACACTAGCTTGTCTTTGGTTTGCGAGCTGAATTTCGGCTCTGGCACTTTGACCGAAAGGACGCACGTCAGACCTTCGCGCATATCGTCGCCACTCACTTCCACCTTGGCTTTTTTGGCGAACTCATGCTCTTCGATGTACTTGTTGATCACGCGGGTCATCGCCGCGCGCAAGCCGGTCAGGTGCGTGCCGCCATCGCGCTGAGGGATATTGTTGGTGAAGCACAGCACCTGCTCGTTGAACGCGTCGTTCCACTGCATCGATACGTCGACCGAAATCGTCGTGCCATGCTCGGATACTCGCTCGCCGGTCGCTTGAAACACCGTCGGGTGCAGCACATTTTTGTTCTTGTTGATGTACTCGACAAAGCCGCGTGTTCCGCCCTCAAATGCAAAGCTCTCTTCCTTACCGGTGCGCTGATCAGTGAGCTTGATATGGACGCCGTTGTTCAGGAATGACAGCTCGCGGATGCGCTTGGCGAGTATGTCGTAATGAAATTCAACGTGGGTGAAAATCTCTTCGTCGGCCCAGAAATGAACTTCGGTACCACGCTTCTCGGTATCACCAATAATCTTGATGGGCGATACCGCAACACCCTCTTGCTGCTCAATCTCGCGGTTCTGCGGGATGCCGTGAGCGAACTCCATCAAGTGCTTTTTTCCGTCGCGGCGAATGGTCAGCTTCAAGCGCTTGGAAAGTGCATTGACGCAGGAAACACCGACACCGTGCAGACCGCCCGATACCTTGTAAGCGTTCTGATCAAACTTGCCGCCCGCATGTAACTCGGTCATGACGATTTCCGCTGCGCTGCGCTTGGGCTCGTGTTTGTCGTCCCATTTGATGCCGGTCGGTATGCCGCGGCCGTTATCGGTAATCGAGATGGAGTTATCGGCGTGGATGGTGACGTGAATCTCCGTGCAGTGTCCGGCCAAGGCCTCATCAATCGAGTTATCGAGCACTTCGAAGACCAGATGGTGCAAGCCTGTACCGTCGGAAGTGTCGCCGATGTACATACCGGGTCGCTTGCGCACCGCCTCCAAGCCCTCGAGGATTTGAATCGACGAAGCGCCATACTGATTGGAAGCGTTAGGATTTTCTGCGGGTGTGGCTGACATGGTGTTCCTGATCAAGCAAAACGTGGGCTAGCGGGTTTCTAAAACGGCACGAAGGGGCCCGATGGCCCCCTCAATATGCCGCTCGGGTCTAGCCTTAAATACGCATCGGCATCACGACATATTTGAAATTCGGGTCATCGGGGATAGTCACTAGCGCCGACGAGTTGGCATCACCCAGCGAGATACTGATGCTGTCGCATTTCAGATTGTTCAATACATCGAGCAAATACGTCACATTGAAACCAATGTCGATGGCATCGCCGGCGTAATCAATTTCAAGTTCTTCGACGGCCTCTTCTTGGTCAGCGTTGGTTGAACTGATTTTCAGACTACCCGGTTCAATCATGCAGCGAACGCCTTTGAACTTGTCTGAGGTCATGATCGCTGCGCGCTGTAGCGAGCGTAGCAGCGCTTCGCGATCCAGCGTGAAATTGTTTTTGTAGGCCTTGGGGATCACGCGGGTGTAATCGGGAAACTTCCCTTCCACCAGTTTCGAGATCAGCTCGATATTGGAAAAATCGAATTTCACCTGGTTGGTGGCAATCGCCAGCTTAACCGGCTCATCGGTTTCTTCCAGCAGACGCTGCAACTCAATAATCGTTTTGCGCGGGATGATCACTTCCTGTCGCGCGAACTCTTGGTCGGTCACGATTTGGCTAAACGCAAGACGATGTCCATCGGTAGCGACAGCGATTACGTTTTTGCCTTCGACCACCAGCAGCAGGCCATTAAGGTAATAACGAATATCCTGCTGCGCCATCGAGAAATGCACCATGTTCAGCAGGTGCTTCAATGTTTTCTGTGGCAGGCTCAACTGAGCGCCATACTGCTCGGCTTGCGCCACGGTAGGAAATTCTTCCGCCGACAACGTCTGCAAGGCAAAGCGCGACTTGCCTGACTGTAGGGTCATGCGCTTGTTCGTCACCGAGAGTGTCACTTCGGCGTCTGGCAGGGCGCGCAGGATATCGAGCAACTTACGCGCTGCCACCGTGGTGGCGGTCACATCGCTACCCGATCCGATCGCGGCATGGGTGCTGATTTGCACCTCGATGTCGGTCGACAGCAGGGTCACTTGGTTACCGTCTTTACGGATGAGGATATTGGCCAGAATCGGCAGCGTGTGCCGACGCTCGACAATACCGCTCACGATTTGCAGCGGCCTGAGCAGCGCATCTCGTTGAGTTTTTACCAGTTGCATGGTGGGTTCCTTTCGCAAGAAATGCCTGGTGCTTCTATAGGTTTGATCATCGCATGGCGCTGGGTCAGCCCTTTAAGGTCTGCTCGAGCACGTGCAGTTCATGATTGATTTCCGGGTTTTTGCTACGGTCTGCCGCAATCTTTCTCACGGCGTGCAGCACCGTGGTGTGATCCCGACCGCCAAACAGCTCACCGATCTCCGGCAAACTTTTTTGTGTGAGCTCCTTGGCGAGATACATCGCAATCTGGCGTGGCCGCGCGATATTGGCGGGACGCTTCTTGGAGTACATGTCGGCGACTTTGATATTGAAAAAGTCTGCCACGGTCTTCTGAATATTCTCCACAGAGATTTGGCGGTTTTGTACCGACAGCAAATCTTTCAGCGCTTCTTTAACAACGTCAATCGTGATCTCGCGCCCATGAAAGTGCGAGTAAGCAAGGATTTTACGCAGCGCGCCTTCCAACTCGCGCACGTTTGAGCGCAAATGCTTGGCGACGAAAAAAGCGACGTCGTCATTCAGCTTGACGCCTTCCTGTTGGGCTTTCTTGAGCAAAATCGCCACCCGCATCTCGAGCTCCGGCGGCTCGACGGCAACCGTGAGGCCAGAGTCAAAGCGGGAAATCAACCGGTCATCCATACCGGTAATCTCTTTGGGGTAGGTATCGCTGGTAATGATGATCTGCTTCTTGGCGGCGATCAGTGCCTCGAACGCGTAGAAAAATTCTTCCTGTGTGCGGCTCTTGCCGCCAAAGAATTGGATGTCGTCAATCAATAGCAAATCGAGCGAGTGGTAGTAGCGCTTGAAGTCATCAAAACCTTTGCGCTGGTAGGCCGTCACCACGTCGCGCACGTACTGCTCGGCATGGATGTAACGAATGCGGACATTCGGGTTGTCGGCGATCGCCTGATTGCCAATTGCATGAATCAAGTGAGTTTTGCCGAGACCCACGCCGCCGTACAGGAAAAGCGGGTTGTACGAACTGCCCGGGTTACTCGCTACCTGGATTGCGGCGGCACGCGCCAATTGATTGGCCTTGCCGGTGACGAAACTGTCGAAAGTCAGGGCAGGATTGATTTTGCTCTGATCGCGCAGGAGAACTTGGTCATCCACGACCTCGGGTGACTTGTTGACTTCCTTGGGCGCACTCGCAATCGCCGGTGCGGCCACCGCCGGACGCTTGCTGGGCGCCATGCGGGGATCAAGCACAAACTGCACGTCCACAGGCAACTGCCAGAACTCGGCTGCAATCGTGGTGATGCGTGCCGCAAACTGAGTTTTCACCCAATCCAGCTTGAAGCGATTCGGGGCAGCGATACGTAGCCGACCTTCCTCGTAGTCCAGCGGCGCGAGCGGCTTGATCCAGGCGCTAAACTGCTGCGGTGTCAGCTCCTGCTGCAACCGTTGAGCGCAGGTCTGCCAGAATTCTTCCATTCAATGGTCCAAACAGAAGCGGCAGCGTGGTGCGCTTCGGGTGTCGGTTAGTCGGAGGTTTCAGCCGATCGGCGGGAACTCCCCCGCGCTAGCTGAATCAACCGACATTTTACCGCCGCCAGCGCTAGTTATCCACAGGCTGATGAGTGATTTCGTCGGCCTGGCGGGCCGGCTAGCCACCGTCCGCGGGTGCATTTAAGAGGGTCTGTTAAGTGATTGACAGATATACATATTCTGGTGTCTAATCCAAGGTTCTGCGCAATGCGCTGAGGCCAAAACGCAACTGGCTCTGCCTGCAGGGCTCTTTTTATAGGTCCAGCGTCGGGTTAGCCCGATTTTCCGCACCAAACAACTTCGCGAGACTTCGATGAAACGTACTTTTCAACCTTCTGTCGTTCGCCGCA
Organism: Oxalobacteraceae bacterium; assembly: GCA_027485535.1. Lineage (GTDB taxonomy): Bacteria > Pseudomonadota > Gammaproteobacteria > Burkholderiales > Burkholderiaceae_D > Pernthalerella. Next base: position 9,492 of record JAIXQV010000267.1, read on the forward strand.
AGCGCACTCATGGCTTCCGCGCACGCATGGCCACGCGTTCCGGCCGTGCTGTTTTGAATGCGCGTCGCGCCAAAGGTCGCAAGCGCCTCGCCGTCTAACCCGGCAGCGCGACTCGACCTGCGTCGTCGCATGTCCGGTTCTCCGGAAGGCTACGGCAGGCATCAACGCATCATAAAAACGGATGATTTCTCATCCGTTTTTCGTTTGCGGCCCGTGCATCGAACTGAACATTTCGTGCTTTATCTCCGCCCCAACTCCATCGGACAGGCTCGCCTCGGCGTCGTGGTGGCCAAGCGGCTTGCGCCGCGCGCCGTAACGCGCAATCTAATCAAGCGGCTCGCGCGCGAGGTTTTCCGCAAGGCCTCGCTTGGGGCGTTCGACTGCATCGTGCGGCTAAACCAGGCACCGGTGCGTCAGCAGTCATCCGCGGCTACGCGCACTTTGCGGGTGATGTTAGGGGCCGAATTGCAGGATTTATTGATGCGAAAAGCGGCACCATCACCATGAAATCGGTATTGCTCGCGCTTTTACGGGCCTACAAGCTCTGCATTAGCCCTTTTCTCGGGCAAAATTGCCGCTTTTTCCCCAGCTGCTCGGATTACGCGCGCGAGGCCATTGCCGTGCACGGTCCGATGAAAGGCAGCTTGCTGGCTGGGCGCCGACTATGTAAATGCCACCCATGGCACGGTGGTGGCTTCGACCCTGTGCCACCCGTCGCCACTATTTGTACCGAATCGCGCTCCGCTTCCTCGCAAGCGCATCACTGAATCGCTTTCATCTCCGATAAATCAATGGATATCAAACGTACTGTTCTGCTAGTGGTCTTTTCACTGTCGCTGCTGATGCTGTGGGAAAACTGGAATCGCTACAGCAACCCGCCGCCGCCGCCATCTGCTGATAGCGCGGCTCAGTCCTCGGCTGCTGCCCCCGCAGCGAGCAAAGATTTGTCGGTGCCGCAGCAAAGCGCCGCAGCGCCGGCGGCCCCAGCCACCAGCGGTGATCTGCCCGCGAATGCCCCTTCAGCGGCTACCGGCGAGACTGTCGTGCTCACCACCGACTTGTTGAAAGTGGAGATCAACACGCTGGGCGGCGACATCACCCGCGTCGAGCTACTCAAGCACCACGACAGCATGGAAACCGGTAACCCGGTCGTGCTACTGCAGAAAACAGCCACCCGCACTTATGTGGCACAAAGTGGTTTGATCGGTGGCGACTTTCCCAACCATCGCTCGACCTTTGTCGCGCGCGATGGCGTTCGCTCGTTGAACACCGGCGACACAGTACAGCTGGTGCTGGACGGCGAACAAGGCGGCGTGAAAGTCACCAAAACCTACACCATGAAACGCGGTGAGTACGACATCGGCATCAAGCACGATATCGAGAACCGCAGCGCCGCAGCGATTGCACCTTCGATCTACGCGCAGCTGGTTCGCGATGACAGCAAGCTCGGTGGTGATTCTTATTTTTACAGCACCTTCACCGGCCCTGCGATTTACACCGACACAGACAAATACCGCAAAGTCGCTTTTGAAGACATCGAAAAAGGCAAGAACCCAGTAGCTGCGCGGACGCCTGACGGTTGGGTCGCCATGGTGCAGCATTACTTTGTTGCTGCGTTCTCGCCCTTGTCCAAAGGTGAAAATGAGCTATTCACACGGAAAATCGGTCCGCGTCTGTATGCCGTTGGCGCCATCATGCCGCTGGGCGCGCTAGCTGCTAGCAGCAGCATGTCGCACGAAGGGAAGTTCTACGCCGGTCCGCAAGAGTCTCTGATGTTGGAGAAATTCGCTACCGACTTCGACTTGGTTAAAGACTACGGCTGGTTGACGCTAATCGCCAAGCCCATCTTTTGGCTAATGACTCAACTGCACGTCCTGCTCGGCAACTGGGGCTGGACCATCATCTTCCTGACAATTCTGATTAAGCTCGCCTTCTTTCCGCTATCAGCGGCCAGCTACCGCAGCATGGCAAAGATGAAGCTGGTGACGCCCAAGATGACGGCGATTCGCGAGCGCCACAAAGGTGACCCGCAGAAAATGAATGCGGCCATGATGGAGTTGTACAAGACCGAGAAAATCAACCCGCTGGGCGGTTGCTTGCCGATCGTGGTGCAAATTCCCGTCTTCATTGCGCTGTACTGGGTACTGCTGGCAAGCGTGGAAATGCGCCATGCCCCATGGCTGGGCTGGATTCATGATTTGTCCGCACCGGATACGCTGTTCGGCACGCTGCCGGGATTAGATATGCCGATCGGTCTGCTGCCCATCATCATGGCGGTGTCAATGTATGTGCAAACCAAGTTGAATCCAACACCGCCAGATCCGGTACAAGCGAAGGTCATGATGATCATGCCGCTGGTGTTCTCGTTCATGTTTTTCTACTTCCCTTCCGGCCTCGTGCTGTACTGGGTGATCAACAACATCTTGTCGATCGCTCAGCAGTGGGTAATTACCAAGCAGTCAGAGGCGGGCAAAGCGTAGCGCTTCATTCTCTGCCGCCTTAGAAAAAGTCCGCAGCATTACCGTGCGGACTTTTTTATTGCGACTAGAATCTGTACATGTTTCCTGATTCTTCTCCAATCGCTGCTATCGCCACCGCGCCGGGTCACGGTGGGATTGGTGTCGTACGCGTTTCCGGCCGTGGCTTGATGGGTCTGGCGCAAACGATCTGTGGGCTGCAATCCGACACGCTGCAAGCACGCCAGGCAAAGTACGTCAGTTTTTTGGCGGCCGATGGCAGCACGATAGATCGTGGCCTAGTGCTGTGGTTTGCTGCGCCACATTCGTATACGGGTGAAGAGGTGCTCGAGCTACAAGGCCACGGCGGACCGGTGGTATTGCATATGCTGCTGAGTCGCTGTTTGGAAGCTGGTCTCGACATGGGCTTACGCTTGGCGCAACCGGGCGAGTTTACCTATCGCGCATTTCAGAACGACAAACTAGACCTCGCACAGGCTGAAGCAGTCGCTGATCTGATTGATGCCTCAACAGAAGCAGCCGCGCGGCTGGCGACGCAATCACTGTCTGGTGCTTTTTCAAAAGTCATTTCTGAGTTGGTGGATCGTGTCACCCACCTGCGCATGTTGGTCGAGGCCACGCTCGATTTTCCTGAAGAAGAAATCGAGTTCTTGGAGGCTTCGAATGCGCGCGGGCAGCTACAAACCATTCGTGACACGCTCGAGACCGTGCTGACCCAAGCGGGGCAAGGCGCCTTGTTGCGCAATGGCCTGAAGGTGGTACTAGCTGGGCTGCCGAATGTAGGTAAAAGCTCCTTGCTGAATGCACTGGCAGGTGCCGATGTGGCGATCGTCACGGCAATAGCGGGCACCACACGTGATCGCGTCACGGAAACGATTCAGATCGAGGGCATTCCGATTCATGTCATCGACACCGCTGGGATCCGCGATGATCAAGAGGCCAGCGACGAGGTCGAGCGAATCGGCATCGCGCGCACCTGGGCTGCTGTTGAAGAGGCCGATGTGGTGCTTCATATCTTAGACGCGAGCCGCGGGCCGACCCGCGCTGATGAGGCACTGGTCGAACGCCTACCCGCGCGCCTGCCCTTGCTGCGCATCTGGAACAAGATCGATATTTCCGGGCATCGGGCGTCGCTGGAAGAGCAGGGCGATACCACCCACCTGTATGTGTCCGCGGCTACGGGAGGTGGTCTGGACTTGTTGAGGTCAGCTTTGCTTCAAGTAGCGGGGTGGCAGCAAACGGGAGAGTCGATTTATCTCGCACGCGAGCGACATTTGCTCGCACTACGTCAAGCGCAGGAACATTTGACTATCGCCGCTCAGCAGGCCAGCAGAGGTGATGGGGCACTTGATTTGTTCGCCGAAGAGTTGCGACTTGCGCAAGAACAGTTAGGTAGTATCACCGGTGCGTTTACGTCAGATGATTTGTTGGGCGCGATTTTTAGTCGTTTTTGTATCGGCAAGTAATCACGCCTAGATCCGCTAGTCCGCGCTCTCGAAGATACCGTCGGTTTTATTCTTGCGCACCTTATCCCAAGAAAAAACACGCCCATTCATCGCTACCAACACGCCTGGCGCGTTTAACTGAGCAACCGCCACGGCAAAGCCCAAATTGAACAGCGCGTCGGACGATGCCACTCGGTACGGCACCATGGCGCCTGTCAGTACGATGGTTTTTTGTAAGCCGGCTTCCCCTAGCACCCGCGCGGTTTCGCGCATGGTGTCAGTGCCGTGGATAATCACGATTTTTTGCTCAGCGCTGCGCTCACATGCTGACAGTATTTGAGCCCGATGGGTGTCATTCATGTCGAGCGAGTCGATGGCCATCAGCGGCTCGAAGGTGGTCGGGTCGGTGAGTCGCGCGCGTTCTAGCGCCTCGGGTAATACACTGTCGACGAAAATAAGCTGGCCCGTAATCGGGTCATAGCACTTGTCAAAGGTGCCGCCGGTGGCAATGATGCGAAGGGTCATGGTGGTATCTCAGGTAAACCCGACCATGAAAAAAAAAAAAAAAAAGGAGTGGC
>JAIXQV010000018.1 GCA_027485535.1 Oxalobacteraceae bacterium
TCGCTATCGTCACAACTGCAGGAAGCCAAGTGGCTTATCAAAAATATGCGGCAACGTTTCGACACGATCCTGCGAGTATCCGAGGCGATCGTCGACCGTCAGCGTAATTTTTTCTCGCACGGCGAAGTCGCCATGCGACCCCTTGTGCTGCGCGAAATTGCTGATACACTGGGTCTGCATGAAAGTACGATTTCGCGTGTCACCACGCAGAAATACATGCTGACGCCGCACGGCATGTTCGAATTGAAGTACTTCTTTGGCAGCCACGTAGCGACTGAAGCAGGCGGCGAGGCCTCATCCACTGCCATACGTGCGTTGATCAAGCAACTGATAGGAGCCGAAGACCCCAAGAACCCGTTTTCCGATAGCAAGATCACGGACATGTTGGCAGAACAAGGCATGGTAGTCGCACGCCGAACGGTAGCGAAATACCGTGAGGCCTTGAAGATACCGCCGGTTAATCTGCGTAAATCTCTTTGATTACTATCGGCTGACTCAGCATCTTGCTGATACTGCTTGGCCCAAGTCGCTACCGTCGCGCGCCGAATTTCCGAGCAGAGCAAGGTCTAAGTCAGACAATCCCGAGTTTTCAACCGTTGCTGTGCTCTGCTAGGTTCACCTGCCGGCGGACTCGGCGGAATCCCCAGCAACGCCATCCAAGGAGTGCTGTGTATGAATCTCAAGATCAGCGGTCACCATCTGGAACTCACCCCTTCGCTCAGGGAGTACGTGCAAAACAAGCTCGAGCGCATTAAACGCCACTTTGATAACGTGATTGATGTCACCGTTATCCTTGCCGTGGACGACAATACCGAAAAAGACAAACGTCAACGTGCTGAAATCAATTTACACATGCGAGGTAAAGACCTGCATGTTGAAAGCGAAGCCCAAGACATGTACTCAGCGATTGATATCCTGATGGACAAACTGGATCGACAGGTGCTGAAACATAAGGATCGTATCCAAGACCACCACCGTACATCGGTGCGCGGCTACGACGGGGCCACCGAGGTCGCCTGATCCTTGTTCAGCGATCAGCAAAGGGCGCGGCAGCGCCCTTTTTTATGTAAATCTCGTCGACCGCAAATAGCTTCCGATATTCCCGCATCGCATAGCGATCGGTCATACCCGCGATGTAGTCAGCGACGCGACGGGCCTGCGCAGTCAGGTCACCATCCTCGACTTGATAATCCGGCGGTAGCAATTGAGGGCCGGAGAGAAAAATATCGAACAAGTCCGTCACGATCCGGCGTGCCTTGCTGGTCATGCGGTTGACTTGGTAGTGTTGGTAAAGATTTTTGCGCAAGAAGCGCTTGAGCGTCTGCGCTTCTTCTTTCATGGCGCTGGAAAATCCAATCAGCGGTGGCGCGTTACGCACATCGGCGATCGACTGAATGTTAGCCTTCGAGATGTTGGCGCGCGAGGTCTCGATCAGATCGACGACCAACGCGTTAATCATGCGTCGCACAGTTTCGTTAATCGCACGCCGACCTGAGATGCCGACAAACTCTCTTTGCACTTCCGCGAAATAGCGCGCAAAAAGTCCGACTTCTTGCAGTTGATCCAAGCTCAGCAAGCCAGAGCGCAAACCGTCATCGATATCATGGTTGTTATAAGCGATCTCATCGGCCAGATTGGTGAGTTGCGCTTCCAGGCTAGGCTGCTTTTTTTCAATGAAACGGTGGCCCACTTCACCTAACAACTGCGCATTCGGCAGTGAGCAGTGTTTCAAGATGCCCTCGCGAGTCTCGAAGCTCAGGTTCAAACCGTCGAAGGCACCATAGCGCTGCTCCAGCGAATCCACCACGCGCAAGCTCTGCAGGTTGTGCTCGAAACCACCATAGTCTTTCATACAGGCGTTGAGCGCATCCTGTCCGGCGTGTCCGAAAGGCGTGTGACCAAGGTCGTGGGCGAGTGAAATTGCCTCAACTAGGTCTTCATTGAGCTGAAGATTACGCGCCAGCGAGCGCGCGATCTGTGCCACCTCGATGCTATGAGTCAGACGGGTACGAAACAGATCACCTTCATGGTTAACAAATACTTGGGTTTTGTATTCGAGTCGGCGAAATGCAGTGCAGTGAATGATGCGGTCTCGATCGCGCTGAAACTCACTGCGGGTCTGTGGACTTGCCTCGGACGTTTGGCGACCCAAAGAGTTATCAGAGCGCGCAGCATACGGCGCTAGCTGTGCCTCGTAAGCGGTGATCATGCTCATGAATGCGTACACGCAGCCAATGTAGCGCTCAGCAGGTCAGCCGGCGCGGCGGTGATGGTGGTCGAACCAAGCGGCTTGAGCAAAATGAATTTAATCTGACCGCCCTCGTTTTTCTTGTCGACCTCCATCAGGTCAAGCCAGCGCGACTCACCGAGGTCGGGTGCCACTGTTGGCAAACCCGCTGCTTTCACTAGCGCCACAAGCCTAGCCTGCTCGTCAGGCGACAGATACCCCATCCTGACCGACAAGTCGGCCGCCATGACCATGCCACACCCCACCGCCTCACCATGCAGCCACTCGCCATAGCCAAGGCCCGCCTCAATCGCATGGCCGAAGGTATGTCCAAAGTTCAGGATCGCGCGCAAGCCACTCTCGCGCTCGTCTTGGCGGACAACCTCCGCCTTAATCTCACAAGAACGACGAATCGCGTGGGCTAGTGCTCCGGCATCACGCGCACGCAATAAGTTGATGTTCTCTTCCAACCATTTAAAAAATACAGCGTCAATGATGGCACCGTGCTTGATCACTTCTGCCAAGCCTGCCGACAATTCGCGATCGGGCAGCGTCGCTAATGTTGCGGTATCTGCCAGTACCAATTGCGGCTGGTAGAAGGCGCCGATCATGTTTTTGCCGAGCGGGTGATTGATAGCTGTCTTGCCACCTACCGATGAGTCGACCTGCGCCAGCAAGGTGGTTGGCACCTGCACAAAAGGTACGCCACGCATATAGGTGGCGGCTGCAAAGCCGGTCATGTCACCAATTACCCCACCACCGAGGGCGAGCAGGGTGATCTTGCGATCACATTTTTGCTCAAGCAAAGCGGTAAAGATCGCCATTAAATTCTCAGCGTTCTTTTCTTCCTCGCCATCTGGCAGCACAATCGGAACGCACTGCTTGCCAGCAGCTTGTAGCGTAACGGACAAGCGCTCAAGGTAGAGCGGCGCGACAACGGTATTCGTCACAATCGCGATGCGCTTGCCAGGCAAGTTGCGGATCAATTCAACATCAGTCAGCAAATCACTGCCGATGATGATCGGGTAGCTACGCTCGCCAAGATCAACACTCAGCCGCGCAAAAATCGAAGCAGGGGTATGGCTCATAGGGGATTCGTGGATGTGGCAGCAGCCACCGGCCAGCCGGCCAGCTCTAACTGCGACAAAATAGTTTGGACGACTGTCTGTACGTTGGGGCGACCAGTCTCTACGGTGATGTGCGCCACCTCCTCGTACAGCGGTGCACGCTCTCGCATGAGTGTTTCGATCCGTGCGCGCGGGTCAGCGGTTTGTAGCAGCGGCCGGTTTCGATCGTGACTAGTGCGTTGTAACAAGCTGCTCACCGAGGCCCGCAAATACACCACGGTTCCGTACTCACGAAGACGGCGCCGACTTTCTTCGTTGAGAATCGCGCCACCACCGGTCGCCAGTACCATGCCCTGCTGCTGGGTCAGGTCGCGAATCACATCTGCTTCGCGCTGCCGGAAACTGGCCTCGCCCTCAATCTCGAAGATCAATGTAATCGAAGCACCGGTTCGCGACTCGATTTCATGGTCGGCATCGACAAACTGCATGTTCAGGCGCTTGGCGAGCGCGCGTCCGATGGTTGTCTTGCCGGAGCCCATCAGCCCGACCAGAAAGATATTTGCATGCGGAGTCGACATGGTTGCCATGAAGGGGAAGTTTCCCCCGGAAAAGCAACAGTTTATCCGATCCAAGCAGTGTCGTTTGTCAGCGCAGCTGCACTGCACCAGCCGCCGCCAGATCAGCGACGATGCGCGGGGTGATGAATATCAGCAGCTCCTTCTGGCTACGTAGCTGCGTGGTCTGCCGAAACAGCTGGCCGAGTAAAGGGATATCGCCGAAGAAAGGGACCTTGTAGATAGTGCTGCGCTCTTCTTGGGTGAAAATGCCCCCTAGTACCACCGTACCGCCATTCTCGACCTGGACATTGGTTTTTACGTGCTTAGTATCAATCGCGTAACTGTTGCCAACCGCGATACCGCGCGAGTCTTTGGCCACATCCACCGTCAGGATGATGTTGCCGTCGGGTGTGATTTGCGGCGTCACCTCCAGCTTCAGGTTGGCCTTTTTGAACTGTATCGACGTAGCGCCGCTGGAGGTCGCCTGCTGATAGGGAATCTCTTCACCCTGTTCGATGATAGCCGGTTGTTGATCTGCCGTTACAACACGAGGGCTGGAAATGATCTTGCCTTTGCCATCGGCCTGCAACGCAGTGAGCTCCAGATTCAAAAAACGATTAGCGCCCGCAGAGAAAAGACTAAACCCGATGCTGCCCGGGTTAGCCGTACCAATTCTGCCTGCCGGGAGATCGACGAACTGCGTATTCGGCATGTAACTACCCGCAGTCGATGCCAACTGGCCACTTTGCTCCCCCGCACCAAGGTAGTTACCCGTCACGACGGCGCGCGCACTGCCCGGCAGATTTATCCCCGGCGTTCCTCCCGCGGTGACACTTATGTCGCGATAGCCTAACCGCACGCCGAGGTTTTTGTTGAAACTGTCGTCCGCCTCGACGATACGCGCCTCAATCATGACTTGTCGCTGTGGCACGTCCGTCATCAGTATCAATCGCCGGACTTCTTCCAACTTGCCAGGTGTATCGGTCACGAACAGCTTATTACTTCGGGGCTCAGCAGATGCACTGCCACGCCGCGATAAGATGCTGCCACGCCCGGCTTGACCATCCAAGCCAAACACTTTCTGGAAAGCTTCTGCCTTTTGATAATTTAGTTGGAATGTCTCGGTGATCAGCGGCTCGAGTTCATTGATCTGCGCACGCTGCTCCAACTCTAGCCGCTCTTTAGTCAGCAACTCATCCTTAGGCGCAATCCATAATACGTTTCCGCTCTTACGCATGTCGAGGCCGCGCGCCTGCATCACGATATCAAGGGCCTGATCCCATGGAACATCTTTCAGCCTGAGCGTTAGGTTGCCACCGACGGTATCACTGGCGACCACATTCAACCCGGTGAAATCAGCGATCACCTGCAATAAAGCGCGCACCTCGATATTCTGAAAATTCAGCGAAAGTTTCTCACCGCGATAGCCACGCCCATTACCCCGTTCTTCGGCTTTCTGAGGCTTGAGCTCAACGACCAAGCGACGATCCGTCTGCCAAGCCACATGGTCCCACTGACCCATCGCAGCCACACTGATGCGCACCATATCGCCATTCACGCTGGCGCTAATCTCTTGCACCGGCGTCGCAAAGTCTTTCACATCCAGCCGACGTCGCAGTAACTCGGGCAAGGCGCTCTTCATTAAATCAATTACGACAGCCTGGCCTTGACGACGAATATCGATCGCGGACTGCTCGCGCGCCAGATCAATAATGACGCGCCCGGCGCCTTCCTCGCCGCGCCGAAAATCAATATCCAGCACCGCATTTCGCTCGCTGGCGATCCTCGCTGCTTTTTCCGCCGCAGTCGAAGTGGTAGGCGATGTCGCCGATGCAGCGTCGCCCAGCACAATCTGAACTTCCTTTTCATGTAATCGAGTGCTGTGGGCCATCGGTCGTTTCAGATTGATGACGATGCGTGTACGCGTACCCGCCTGTACGATATCGAGATGACGTATGTCACCGATATCAAGTGATTGACGCATCGTCGATGTGGTATTCACGGTTTCAGGCAGATCAATCACAATCCGCGGTGGCGTCAGCGTGGAGAAGCTCGGGGGCAGCGTCTTGAGCGCATGACTCAGCTGCGCCCGCAATAAAATTCGGTCGCCATCGCGACTTATATCGACCGAGCGCAAGGCGTTTGACTCCGCATGACTGGCCGACGCCAGTAGCAACATTGCCCATAAGATGGCCCATGAACTAACTCTCTGGCCGCCAAATCCCCGCTGACTCATTTTTTCTCCTGCAGTACCAGCTGCGTTTGTCGACGTACCCAGCGGCCGCCACCCTCTTCTACCCATTCATCGATATCGACGGTCTTGTCACTGATGGCGATGACTTTGCCCAAGTCTTGGCCGAGGTGAGCACCAACCCGAACGATGTGAATCAGCTTGTCTGCTTGTATCAGCGCGACAACCTCCTTACCCCGACGCAAATTGCCAATCAGTCGCAAACTATCGATTGGAAAAGTCTCGAGTGGCTCACGCGGGCGGCGCAGATCAGGTTGCGGGCTGTTTGCTAAAGCGGCGGGGTCAATTGTCGACAGTTTGGACAGGTCAAACGGATCAGCGCGCTGACCCGCCTGATAACGAAACTCTGGCATCGGTGAGCCTTGCGGCAAATTGACCGGCTTGGCATGGTGCCGCTGGCGAATTTCAGCCATCCAAGTCTGGAGATCATCGCTGCCTTGCTGCTGACAAGCGGTCGTCAACAAAAGCACCAGCGCCGACAAAGGCCAAAGTCGCCTCATCTAAGTACCTGCTGCTTGCGCTCGGGTGTGCGTTGCTTTTTCTGCTCAGCCTCTGCCGCATCGAGATACCTGAACGTATGCGCCACACACTCAAAAGCCAAGGCGCCTTCGCGTAGCTGGGTCAGTGCAATACGATCAATGGTGACAATGCGTGACATGTTGGCGATGTCACTGACAAATCCTGCTAATGCGTGATAAGAACCCGACAACCGTATTTCAATCGGCAGCTCTGCGTAGTGCTCGCCGATCTTTAACTGGCCCGGCTTGAACAGCTCAAACTGCAAGCCCCGAACAGCCCCCATTTGACTGATTTCAGCTAGCAGCGCATCGATCTCTGCCTTTCCCGGTAGCTGTCGCTCTTGCTGCAGTACCCGCGCTTCAACCTCGGCTTTTTGTTTGCGCAAGGTATCCAGATGGTGTGCCTGCGCCACCTTGCGCTCAAACTCTGTACGTAGTTTGCGCTCGGATTCCGCCCCACTCTCCAGCGTTTCCCACTGAGTTGACCACACCAGCCATCCGCCAATAACGATGACCAGAAGTGTGACCAGAAGTGGACAAAGCAGTCGCGGTAACGGCGGCCATAATCCGGGGTGTCGCCCCTCCAGCCCTTCGAATTGTGCACGTAGGGTCTTGAAGCTAAATGCTCGGGTATTCACTTCAGCTTCTCCTCAGGCGTACTCTGCTGAAGGCTGATGCTGAACTCGACAATTTTTTTTACGTCGCGTCCCTGCCCAAGATTGGCGGACTTTATCTCACCCAATTCTGGCTGACCCAGCCAAGTGACATCGGTATTCAGTGCACGCAGCAACTCCGAGACACGGGCGTTGGATTGTGCGATCCCACTCAGCGTCAGCTTGTCGGTCTGTTTGACTGATTTGAGCGCAACACCTTGCGGCACCCGAGTAGCAAGTTCATCAAGTAATCGTACTGGGTAAGAGCGCCCGCTTTGTAGTCGCTCGACTGCAGCACGGCGAGCGTTCAAGGCGGCTATCTGCTGCTGTAGCTGCTGAATTTCGCGCAGATGCACATCCAGCTTTGCATTCTCAGCACTGAGCAGTTGATTTCGTTCCTCTTGCAGCCCGATGCAACTCGCATTAATGACAAAAACCGCCAAAACCACTGAGAGACCCAGCGCCGCCATCAAACCGAGTTGACGCTGGAATTGTTGCTTACGCTCGCGCCGTCCTTCTTCACGCCACGGCAGTAGATTGAGCCGAATCATTGGTCGAAGCTGCGAAGTGCAAGCCCACACACTAGCGTGCATGCAGCGGGGTGCTCTTGGTCATCGGCGAACACCCCGGGCTTCACCGCCAATTGCTGCCATGGGTCGAGCGCGCTAACAGCCACCGACATCCGCTGCGCCAAGGCGCTTTGCAACTCAGCCGGTGCGGGGCCTAGTAGATAAATATGATGCAAGCTTGCTTGACCGGCTGAGGTCTGGGACAACTGAAAAGCGCGATTGAATTCCTGACAGATTGCGTCAACTGCGCTAGCTTCTTTACGCACTAGTATTGAGCCAAGGTATTTTTCAAACAGCAGAGCCTCGCCCTGCATAAAGTAGGCATGGACCTGATCGGTTTCGATCTGAATCACGCCAAGCAGACGGTCAGCCGAGGCGTCACTTGATTTGAGCATTAAGCCAATCGCCGACATCAGCGCCTGCGACTCAACATCGATAATCTGTGGTTTGAGTCCGACGGCGATCGCAAGCTCTGCGCGCTCATTGATTTTTTCTTGTCGCGCTGCGACCAGCATGACGTCGATAGCATCGGCGTGCTGCACACTAGGTCCCATGATGGCGAAATCTACACCGATCTCTTCACGCGCTACCGGCAGCAAAGCCATCGCCTCGGCCTCGACATGCATCTCTAATTCGTCTTCCGTTGATTGGGCCGGCAAGCTCAGCGTTTTTTTGATCACCGCACTGGCAGGCAACGCGAGCGCTGCGTGGCGTAGCCGACTACCGCTCTCGCGCAAGGCATCGCGCAAAGCGTCACAGACGGCGTCGCGCATGACAACACCGCCGTCACGGATCGCACCCGCTGGCAAGCGTTGATGCGCATAGTGCGCAATCTGGAGATGGCGACCGCTAGGTGCCAACTCCATCACCCGCACGCCACTCGCATTGATGTCGACACCAATGACGGGTATCGTTGTCCGGCCCCACCAGCGATGAAAAGACAGCATTCGCTGGACCTCTTCCTGTATTGTCAAATTCAAAACGTGCGGCGGATGCTAGCAAGCGTGTTTCGGCGCTGTAAAGTAGACCTGCAACAGCGTTGTCAAATACCGACGCCGTGCTTTGCATCGCGCTATTGTTGTTGCGTCATCAAGCGGGGGTATCAACAGCAAGCCGAAATAGGAGGAATGGCCTGCCGCTATAATGATCGCTGTTCACCACCGCCGCATATCCCGCCTGAATGACTAACCCGTCTCCGACTGATAGCGCTGATCAAAGTCAGCGTGAAAAATGGCCCGCTCCAGTGCGATTAGCGCTCAGCGTGTTTGGCTTTATGGCTGGGCTATCGCTGATTGGTGCGCTATTGGTGGTGTTCATGATGATGATGGCGTTTCCGAACCTGCCGGATATCGACTCGTTAGCAACCTATCAGCCCAAGATGCCGCTGCGCGTGTTCTCGGCAGACAACATGTTGATCGGCGAATTCGGGGAAGAGCGACGTAGCCTGGTGCGCTACAAAGATATTCCCAAGGTGATGAAGCAGGCGGTGCTGGCGATTGAGGATGATCGCTTTTATGAGCACCACGGCGTGGATTACTGGGGCATCTTGCGTGCGGCGGTCCACAATGCACTGGGCGGTCGTCGACAAGGCGCCTCTACGATCACCCAGCAAGTCGCGCGTAATTTCTTTTTGTCGAGCGAGCAAACCATCAAGCGCAAGCTTTATGAGGTTCTGCTGGCTTGGAAAATTGAAAAAACCCTGACCAAGGATCAGATTCTCGAGCTGTACATGAATCAGATATATCTTGGCCAGCGTGCTTATGGCTTCGCATCGGCAGCGCAAATCTATTTCGGCAAGAAGCTTGGCGACATTAGTGTGGCCGAGGCGGCGATGCTAGCAGGACTACCAAAAGCACCTTCTGCGAACAACCCCGTGGTTAACCCGAAGCGCGCGAAGGCACGTCAGCTGTACATCTTGCAGCGCATGCATGATCTTGGCTATATCACGACCGCGCAATACGAACAGGCGCGTGACGAACAGCTGAAGATCAAGATGGATAGTAATGACTTTGGTGTACACGCCGAGTATGTCGCCGAGATGGCACGCCAGATGGTGTACGACCAATACAAAGAAGATGCCTACACGCGCGGTCTGAATGTTTTCACCACCATCACCAAAGCGGATCAGGACGCTGCTTATCTCGCGCTCAGGCGCGGGGTGCTGGACTATGAAAAGCGACAGCCCTACCGTGGGCCTGAGGGATACATGGAGATCCCCGCGGACAAGACCGAAGCAGAGGCTGCGATCGAAACCGAACTTGCAGAGCACCCGGATAGCGACGGCATCATCGCCGCCGCGGTGTTGTCGACCGGCCCTAAAACCGTACGCGCCGTGCTGGCGTCTGGTGAGGAAATCACGGTCACCGAGGCAGGCCTTGGCATGGCCGCTACTGCGCTGACTGATAAAGTACCCGCGAACAAGCGCATCCGAAGGGGCGCGATTATTCGCGTGACTCAGGAAGGTAGCAGCTGGTTCTTGATCCAACTGCCGGAGGTGGAGTCAGCCTTTGTCGCGGTCAATTCAGAGAACGGCGCGATCCGGGCGCTAGTCGGTGGCTTTGACTTCAGCCGCAACAAGTTCAACCATGTCACGCAGGCATGGCGTCAGCCTGGTTCTTCCTTCAAGCCCTTTATTTATTCAGCGGCGCTGGAAAAAGGTTTTTGGCCGGGCACGGTCGTCAATGATGCGCCGCTCAGCTTCGATGCTTCGCAGACGGGTAGTCAGGCATGGGAGCCCAAGAACTACGATGGCAAGTACGAAGGGCCAATGACGATTCGTAAAGGCTTGTCGAAATCGAAAAACATGATCTCGATTCGTATCCTCGACAAGATCGGCCCAGCATATGCTCAGGAGTACATCACTCGTTTCGGATTCGATGGGGACAAAAATCCGCCTTACCTCACCCTCGCGCTCGGCGCAGGATCGGTGACGCCACTGCAATTGGCAGCTGCGTACAGCGTATTTGCCAATGGGGGGTATAAGGTCAACCCTTACCTGATCTCGAAAATCACCAGCAATGACGGCAAACCGCTATTTGAGGTCATGCCCGACAAAGCAGGTGACGACGCTCTGCGGGTGATCGATGCGCGTAACGCCTATGTCATCGACAGCATGTTGAAGGATGTCGTGCGTTACGGTACCGCGACGCGCGCTTTGTCGCTCAAGCGCAGTGACATCGCCGGCAAAACCGGCACCACCAATGACTCGATTGATGCCTGGTTCGCCGGCTATCACCCGAAACTGGTTGGTGTGGCATGGATAGGCTTCGACAAGCCGCGCAACTTGGGCAACAAAGAAACAGGCGGTGGTCTTGCATTACCGATCTGGATCAACTACATGCAGAAAGCCTTACCAAGCTTACCCGTAGCAGACCGTGAGATACCGTTTGGCGTCATTAACCATAACGGCGACATGATGTATAGCGAGTATGTTGAAGGTGAGGGCGTGCACTCACTGGGCATGCATCAGGGCGATGACAAGCCCAATGCTGGCACCGCGGACTCACAAAAGGAAGGGACGCGCGAGCCCAGCAAAGAATTACTCAAAGAAGGCGCCAAGGGCGAGATTTTCTGATTAGGCGCCAGTGCGCTGGCGTTTGTTGGGAGGGTTCGCTCGAAGCGTTTATTGGAAGCGTTTTTGTATCAAGCGCTGATACTGAGAGCAACCCCCGCCTGCTCGCTGGCGAGTCTGGACAATGCGCTGAATAGTTCGCCACTGTCGCGCGTATCACACCAGCTGCCGTCCTTCAGTCGAAAGTGAAAGCCACCGGCGCGCGCAGCAACCCAAATCTCTTGCATCGGTGCCTGCGTGTTGACGATGATCTTGCTAGCGCTATCAATAAACTCGATCTGAAGCACGTTGCCGCTGCGGCTGCATTCAATATCTGCATCGGCGACATCAGCAGCACGCTCGAGGCTGATCTCGATCTGGTCCAAGACGCGCTCGGCAATGCTCAGAAACTCGGTTTCGGTCATGCTAAACTCCATTCGATGTTTTGACGCACGTTTCTGCCCACACAGGGCTACGTCACCGGCCTATCTCACGTCTCTATGCGCCAGCTATCCTGCATTCTAGCGATGATATTCAGTATCGGCTTGTCAGCTTGTGGCCAGAAGAGCCCGCTGTATATGCCAGATCGTCCAGCGCCTCCAGCCAATTCCACCAACACCGAATTTGACGCGCAGCCGGCGAATAATGCCGGTGCAGCGCGTAAGCCCTAACTATGTCGTATTTTGAATATCGTGGTGACACCCTATACGTCGAAGATGTGCCGCTTGACCAAATTGCGGAGCAATTCGGCTCGCCAACCTATGTCTACTCACGTGCCGCACTGAGCAACAATTTTATGGCCTACGCCGACGCTTGTCGTGCGAATGGCCGCGATGACAGTGACGCGCTGGTCTGCTACTCAGTCAAGTCGAACTCGAATCTCGCCGTTCTTAGCTTGCTCGGGAAACTCGGCTCCGGCTTCGATATTGTCTCGGGCGGTGAGTTGTTACGTGTTTTGGCAGCCGGTGGTGATCCGCGCAAAGTCATCTTCTCAGGCGTCGGCAAATCAGAAGAAGAGATCAAACTCGCGCTGTCGCACGATATTCTTTGCTTCAATGTAGAGTCGATTCCCGAACTACACCGACTGAGCGCCATCGCCAGCAGCATGGGTCGACAGGCTCGGGTGTCGCTGCGCGTAAACCCGGACGTTGACCCCAAAACTCATCCATATATCTCGACTGGGCTGAAAGAAAACAAGTTCGGTATCGCTTTCGAGGATGCCCTCGAGACCTACCGCATTGCTAACAACCTTTCCCAGATCGAAGTAACGGGCATTGATTGCCACATCGGATCGCAACTGCTGGATGATGCGCCGCTGCTGGAAGCACTCGACAAAGTGATCGAACTGGTTGACCAGTTGCACACCATGGGCATCGCTCTACACCACCTGGATATTGGTGGCGGCATAGGCATTACCTATGACAACGAGAAGCCGGTGGCAGTCGCTGATTATCTGGGGCGCCTGTTTAAGCGTATCGATCGCTGGCGTGCCGAAAAATATGACGGCGCCCCTATCAGCGTCATGTTTGAACCGGGACGATCGATCGTCGGTAATGCGGGGGTTCTGCTGACTCGCGTGGAATATCTCAAGCATGGTGCGAGCAAAAATTTTGCGGTGGTCGACGCCGCGATGAATGATCTGATGCGCCCGGCGATGTATGAGGCCTGGCATGGTGTCCAATCTGTCCAAAGGCGCGATGCCACTACCCTGTCGTATGACGTAGTAGGCCCGGTCTGCGAGTCGGGTGACTGGCTGGCGCGTGATCGGCAGCTCACGCTTGCGCCCGGCGACCTGTTGGCCATCATGTCGGCAGGTGCGTACGGCATGACCATGGCATCGAACTACAACACGCGTGGTCGCGCAGCCGAGGTGCTGGTTGATGGCAGCCGCGTCAGCGTGATTCGGCGTCGAGAGAACCCGAAAGACCTTTTCGCGCTCGAATCCATCGTTGAATAGGTCCTGCGGCCCTGGCCGCAAGTAAGATCATGATGATCGCACCCATCAGGATGGGCTCCGCAAAATTCTGCTTGCCCGCACGCATCCACCAGAAGTGCAAAAGCGCCAGTAGCGCCACGCCATAAACCAGCCGATGCAACTGTGACCACCGACGGCCAAGTCGTCGTTGCATCACGTTAGTGCTGGTCACCGCCAAGGGAATCAGTAATAAAAATGCTGCGAAGCCAACGGTAATGAAAGGCCGCTTCCAGACATCACGCCCAATCTCGGCCAGATCAAAAAAATGATCGAACCAAATAAACGTGGTGAAGTGAAGACAAGCATAGAAAAAAGCGAATAGCCCAAGCATGCGGCGCAGTGCCTGCAGCCAGTGCTGCCCGCTCAGTCGACGCAAGGGCGTGATGGCGAGTGTCAGACTCAGAAAGTAAAGTGTCCAGTCGCCGCTGCTGCGGGTGAGACTCTCGATCGGGTTAGCGCCTAGCTTGTCCTGCGCCGCCAACCAGACATGGATCAGCAAGGGCAGCAACGCGCTCACGAACAGTGCGCGCTTTAACTGCTTTACTCGCTCAGCGCTCAGCGACATTGAATCAGTAGAACTTCCTCAGATCCATGCCGCTATACAGCGAGGCGACCTCTGGGTAGCCGTTGAACATCAGGGTCTTGCGCTTCTTGGTGAAAAAGCCATCCTCACCAATGCGGCGCTCGCTGGCTTGCGACCAGCGCGGATGATCAACGTCAGGGTTTACATTGGAGTAGAAGCCATACTCATCAGGCGCTGCAAGATTCCATGAGGTTCTGGGCTGAACTTCAGTGAAGCGAATTCGCACAATCGATTTCGCTGATTTGAAGCCGTATTTCCATGGAACGATGATGCGAACCGGCGCGCCATTCTGATTAGGCAGCACTTGACCATACATACCAAGGGTTAGCAAAGTCAGCGGGTGGTTGGCCTCATCGATACGCAAGCCTTCGGTATAGGGCCACTCGAGCACACGACTGCGCACACCCGGCATCTGCGCACGATCGGCCAAGGTGGTGAACTCGACATACTTCGCGTTACCTGTCGGCTCGACTTTACGAATCAGCTCGGCCAAGGGGAAACCAATCCAGGGGATGGCCATGGACCAACCCTCGACACAGCGTAGCCGGTACAAGCGCTCCTCAAGCGGCGCGAGCTTCAGCAACGTATCAAGGTCCAGCGTGAGCGGCTTCTTAACCTCGCCATCGACTCGCAAGGTCCATGGACGGGGCTTCAGCGATCCGGCATACAGCGCTGGATCACCTTTGTCGGTGCCGAACTCATAAAAATTATTGTAGGTGGTCGCATCAGAATACGCCGTGGGCTTATCCGTTGCGCTGTATTTCGCATTGCGTTGCGCTGGCAAGCGCTGGCGAGTCGAAGACTCAGTCGCCATCGCGGACCCGGCCCATCCGGATGCTGCCAATGAACTGGCCGCCATACCCTGCAAGAACGATCGCCGCGAGATTGCAATCTCGCGCGGCGTGATTTCAGAAGCGAGTGGTTCGTTGTATCGCGGGATTTTTATCAGCATGATGATACCGGCGCCTTGCTCGGCCACTCTTTACGCGGCGGCCGAGTCGTCAATCCATCAGAGCTCGCCGTACGAATGCAAGCCCGACAGGAACATGTTCACACCCAGGAATGCGAAGGTCGTGACAAACAAACCGATCACAGCCCACCAAGCGGCGACTTGTCCACGCAAGCCTTTCATGAGCCGCATGTGTAACCAGGCTGCGTAGTTCAGCCATACGATCAAGGCCCAGGTTTCTTTAGGATCCCAGGACCAATAACCACCCCAAGCCTCGGCTGCCCACAAGGCCCCCAAGATGGTGGCGATGGTGAAGAAGGCGAAGCCAACCGCGATCGCTTTGTACATCACATCATCCAGTACCTCCAGCGGTGGCAGTCGGTCTTCTAGCTTACCTTTGGCTTTCAGCAGGTACGCGATACCAACCATGGCGGCGAGTGCGAACGTGCCGTAGCCAATGAAATTGGCCGGCACGTGAATTTTCATCCACCAGCTTTGAAGTGCCGGCACCAGCGGCTGAATCTCGTGCGCATCGCGCGCTGTCATGTACCAGAGCAGAAAACCGACTGCGGCCGAGATCACCAGCATCACGAAGGCACTGAATGAGCGCGTTTCATACTTCTGCTCGTAGAACACTAGAAACAAGGCGGTGATCAGGCAGAACAGAATGAACACTTCGTACAGATTGGATACCGGGATATGTCCAATGTCTGAACCAAGAAGATAGGACTCATACCAACGCACCATCATGCCGGTGAAGCCGAGCAGAATCGCCGCCCAGCACAGCTTGCTGCCAACCGAGCCACCAAAGCTTGAGCGCGCTATCAAGCCGCCCCAGTAGAACAGGGTGGAGAGAAAGAACAAGGTGCTCATCCACAAAATAGCGGATTGACTAGAGAGCATGTACTTCAGGAAAAATCGGTTCTGCGCCGCGTCCAGATTGCCGCCGTACAGAGAGATACCGTACAAGGAGGTCGCAGCAATTAAAAGAAATAGCGTGCGTGCTGATTTCCAGTACCAGCCGAGGCCGGCGAATGTCGGCACTGCCGCCAGCAAGATCGCCTTCTCGTAGATGTCCATGAACTCGCCGTAGCGGCTGAGCGCAAACAGTGCACCCACCAGCAATAGCGCGGCAAACAGCCAGTCGAACCAGCTGCGCCCTTTGAACAGGCTGCTGCTCTCTGCGTAGGTGGTATTTTCAGTGAGCTCCATCGTTTATCTCCGTAGATCTGGCATTACTGCTATGCGCTGCGAAGTATAGTTGAGTGCGCTAAGACGTGCCCGGTAATTCAGAGCCTCACACCGTTGGCAAGCGCGCCTTCATCTGATCGAATTCTTTATCGAAATCCAGACTACGCCGCTGTGTGCTCATTGCCATCAGCGTGCGCACACCACCATCTGCGTCAGGCCGAAGCCAAACCCACAGACGACGCTCGCGAATATAGAGCATGGCGAACACGCCAAGTACCAGAAGTAAGCAGCCTAAATAAACCACATTCTTACCAGGGGATCGGGTTACCTGAAATACCGAGGCTTTCACTTCGTCAAAGCCGCGCAATTGCAAATACACCGGTGCACCATAGAAAAAGGAATCCGCAAGCGCATCCGTCGAACGTTGCAGGAAGCGCGCGTTTTTCGGGTCGGGTACCGCAGCCGGCAAACCATCTTTATCGCGCGCGACTTGCCATAGCTCCCACATGGCGCCGTTCAAGATTTTCATGAAGATATCAACGGTTCTTTCTTGCTGCTCTTTCGGGACTTTGTCGATAAATCGCGCTACCGCGATATAGCCCGATGATTCCGCGTCTCCGGCAAATACATTCAAACCGCGCAATGCCGATAGCTGGAGCTGCTCGCGCATTTGCGGCGAGCTATTTGCCCCTAACGGGACATTCGCACCGTAACGCTTGGCTGCCTTCTCACGCAAGGCAGGATCCGAGATCGCCGCACGTAAGCGCATCCATTCGTCAACCTTGCCGTTAGCATCCGCTGGAATACGGAGATAACGGAATCCCTCCGAGGGGTTATCGCGCACACCAGCAAGAAATACTTCTTCACCGTCGATAGTTACCGGCATCATGTAATTGCTGAACTCGCGTGCCTGACCCGTTTTGTCGCGTAGCTTGTACTGCACACTCGGGCCCACATTACGAAGATCCTTGCCGCGCTCGCGATTGGCAGCCGACCCCAATCGCTTCTCGAGATTCTCATTGAAGCCCTTGGGCTGTTTCACCGAACGTGGATCACCCGCCATATTCTCGACGTTGAACGGACGGAAGCCCGACCACTCAATGGTGTAATCACCGTCGTTGCCGGCGAGGCGAGACGCTTTCCCAACTTGCCCCTCGACCGGGAATTGAAGATGACTGGATCCGGCCATGGGATAACCCGCCAGCTTCAAGCGGCTACCGCCATCTTCAAAGCTCGACTGGTATACGGCGAGGCCTTTATAAATCAACGGCTCGTTCACTTTAATCGTGGCGCGGAAATCATTACCAGTCTCTTTATCGGTCACGATCACGTTACTGGCGAACAGCTTCGGCATACCGGTCGAGTAGAAATCGACGATGAATTTTTCCAGTTGAATCGAGAAAGGCAGGTCTTGTATCAACACACCATCGCCCATTTGCAGAATGGTGGTGTTGCTGCTCTGCCCCTCGGGAATCAGCGTGTTGCCTCGGAACGTGATGTTGCCGTTGCCGAGTCGGTGCTTTTCGGGAATGTCGGCGATCACACCACTACCCTTAAAGGTTTCTTTTCCGAACAGCCACTGCTGCGCACGAATCGGTAAATTCGAGTCAAGCAGTCCGCCGACGCAAATGATGACGATGGCCGAGTGCGCGAAAATGTAGCCAAGTTTGTTGGCAGCGCCTTGCTTTGCGCTGAGCAAAACCGCGCCATCTTTGGGGACTTGCCGCACCTGATAACCGGCTGCAGCGATCTGTTTTATGTATTCACTCGCCAATTGGTCGATCGCGCGCGAAGATGACCACTCGGCATGATGATGAAAATTTCGAAGGGACTGTTCGCGCACATTCACGCGCCAGCTCTTCATGTCGGCGATCATTTTCGGCGCATTGCGAATAATGCAGAGCGAGGTCGAGGTGACCAGAAACGCCATGATCAACAGAAACCACCAGGCTGAATAAACCGAGTAAACAGAAAAACGGGCAAACACTTCAAACCAGAACGGACCAAACTGGTTCACGTAGTTCGGCATGGGCTCGCCCTGCAGCACGACAGTACCAACCACCGAGGCAATCGAGATGATGGTCAACAAGCTGATCGCAAAGCGCATCGACGACACCAGCTCGACCAACTCGGTCACGAACCGACCACGGTTGGTCAGCAGCATGCCCTGTGTGGTGGCGGTGGATGATGGGTGGCTTGTGTCGAGAGTGTCCATAGTTACGAGCATAAAACAAAAAGGGGCGGCTTGTAGCCACCCCTGATATCGGTTTGTGTCTCCCGAGCGATCTGCTTATCGGGAGATGAAACGTATCACCGCAGACCAGTGATGTAATCGGAGACGGCTTTCATCTCATCATCCGTGAGCCGTTTGCTAATGGCCGTCATTTGTGCAGAGTTGCTACGGGTACCAGCACGGAAATTCGTCAGCTGAGTGACCGAGTAATCCTGATGTTGGCCAGCGATACGGGGATACTGCGCTGGAATACCCGCACCGTTCGCGCTGTGGCAGCCTGCGCAGGCCGGTACATTCTTTTCAGCGATGCCGGCGCGATAAATTTTGCGGCCCAGCTCAGCAGTCTCTTTGACCTTGGCAACGCCCGGCGTGGCTCTTTGCTTCGAGAGGTAGGCGGCGATATTGTCGATATCCTCAGGTGTCATCGCTTTAGCGATCATGGTCATGATGGCGTTGTTGCGATCTGGACCCTGAAAATCGTGCAACTGCTTCTTGATGTAAGCAGCATGTTGACCGCCAAGCTTGGGGTTTTGCGGTATCACCGCATTGCCCTCTGCGCCATGGCAGGCGATACAGGCGGTAATGCCGCGCGCAGGGTCACCACCTGAGTACAGCGATGCGCCCTTGGCAGGGTCTGCTGTAGCTGATTTTTGTTCTGTTGCCTGCGCAGTAAGAAGCGCTGAACACAGCGCAACAGCGAGGAATTTCAAACACAACGAGAGCACTCGATTCATTCAAACACCCGGGCAATAATTGATTCGGTTAGTCGCGAAATACAGCCCGGCATTGTACTACAATGCTTATCAGCGATTTTTCGCCCTCCTGTCGACAGATGCCGCGTTTGCCGGCCCCACATCCCGATGTCAATCCTCTGGCAATCCCGCTTCTTCACAACCGTGAATCGACTTCAGGATTTGCCAAAATACCAAGTGCCGGAATTGGCCTTCGCCGGCCGCTCGAATGCGGGCAAGTCGACCGCGATCAACCTGCTTTGCAACCAAAAAAAGCTCGCATTTGCCTCCAAAACCCCCGGCCGCACTCAGCACATCAACTATTTCTCGATTGGCGGCGCACATGTGGGCCAGCACCGGCGCGACATCGCACGCAGCGAGGAGATTCGGGCGTTTGTGGTGGATTTACCCGGCTACGGCTACGCCGAGGTGGCCGGCACGGCTAAGCATCACTGGCAGCAGCTGTTAGGTCGCTATGTTCAGGTCAGGGAGCCGCTGGTGGGCTTGGTGCTAATCATGGATGCGCGCCGACCATTCACTGAGCTTGACCTAGAGATGCTGGAGTGGTTCGCGCCGACCGGCAAGCCTATCCATTGTCTGCTGAGCAAAGCGGATAAGCTCAACCGTAACGAGCAATCGGACGCGATTCGACTCGCCAGAACCGTTCTGGCTAGCTATGTTGACGAGGACGGGCAGCCTCTGCCATTCTCTGTGCAGCTATTCTCTGCACTCAAGCGTATCGGCTTGGATGAGGCAGATCGCAAAATCTGCAGTCTGTTGCAGCTCGAGGCTAGCCCTGATGATGAAGAGCCGCCATCACTAGCAGAAAAAGACCCTGGAGAGCGGGAGATGCCTCCAGGGTCTAAACACTGACTCTACTGAGCCAGCCCCGCTCAGGGAGGATAAGCGGGAGGTGATTGACACCCATGGCTAGGAGTGCCGCTTTTTCAAGAAGTTCATCGCTATAAAAATCGTCTCGCAGCTAAAAACTATTCACAACAACATTTGCCTGAGATTCATCATGAGCCACGATCCACTTGCCCGCTTCCCTGCTACGCGTTTGCGCCGTATGCGCAAAGACGCTTTCTCGCGCGCGATGATGCGCGAACATGTCGTCACGCCCGCCGATCTGATTTATCCCGTCTTTATTCTCGATGGGGAGAAAAAGCGCGAAGCAGTGCCATCAATGCCCAGTGTCGAACGTTTGTCGGTCGATCTGTTGATGCCGGTTGCCGAGGAATGTGTGGCTCTGGGTATCCCAGTGCTAGCGCTGTTCCCGGTGATCGACCCGCAGCTAAAAACGCCTGACGGAATTGAAGCGACCAATCCAAAGGGCTTGGTACCGCGCGCGGTGCGTGAGCTAAAGCAACGCTTCCCGGAGTTAGGCGTATTGACCGATGTCGCGCTTGATCCGTACACCAGTCATGGTCAGGATGGTGTGCTGAATGAAGACGGCTATGTCTTGAATGACGAGACCACCGCAATCTTGGTGCAGCAAGCGCTGACACAAGCTGAAGCGGGCGTTGATATCGTCGCCCCGTGCGACATGATGGATGGGCGGATCGGTGCAATTCGGAGCGCGCTGGAAGACGATGGGCATATCTACACTCGCATCATGGCGTATTCGGCA
>JAIXQV010000083.1 GCA_027485535.1 Oxalobacteraceae bacterium
CGTTCGATGCCAAAGCACGAATACATTTTTTATCGCAACTCGGTATTCATCAACAACCGGGCAGCCACTTGGTTTCATTGTTCTGCTACCCATCGGCACCGATTGAGTCTCTTTTTCATACCATGCAGAGTGGCCCACCGGTTCTGTGTATCGTGCCTGAGGGTGTCACCCCACTCGCACCCGCTAGCGGCAGAACATCGACGCAAGGCGCGCTGACGCTACAGAGCATCCCGTTTCTAGATCCTGATGATTACGATCGGCTTCTTTGGAGTTGTGATTTGAACTTCGTGCGTGGCGAAGACAGTGCGTCACGCGCTCAGTGGGCCGCACAGCCGATGCTGTGGCAGCTCTACCCGCAAGCGGATCGTGCCCACCTGTCGAAGCTGCATGCATTTTTGGCCTTGTATAGCGAGTCACTTGACCCTGTGTGTGCCGACCGATTGCGCCATTTTTCAGATTGGTGGAACGGTGAGCCAGTGACACCTGATTGGCCAGGCCTGATGGCGGTCTTGCCAGTATTGAAAGCGCATGCCAGCGACTGGCAGCAACAGCGTGCCGCTAGCGGGGAGCTTGCGACTGGGCTGATCGAATTTGCGAAGGAAATCGGGTAAAATCCGCACCTCTTGATATCCGAGCGTTGATTAAGACATCAACAACCTCTGCTCGGACAACAACTACCCTCGAACTCTCTCGCCATTATTATGAAAACCGCACAAGAACTCCGAGTCGGCAATGTATTCATGCTGAACGGTCAGCCGCAGGTCGTCGTCAAATCCGAGTTTTCGAAGTCGGGTCGCAACGCTTCTGTCGTCAAAATGAAAATGAAAAACCTGCTGACGGCAGCAGCGCAGGAGGCGGTGTACCGTTCCGACGAAAAATTCGATATCGTTGTGCTGGACCGTAAGGAAGTCACTTACTCCTACTTCGCTGATCCACTGTATGTGTTCATGGACGGTGAGTACAACCAATACGAGGTCGAGTCCGAAAACATGGGTGAGGCGATTCACTATCTCGAAGACGGTATGGCATGCGAGGCGGTCTTTTACGACGGCAAAGCTATCTCGGTCGAATTGCCCACCACCGTCGTTCGCGAGATCACCTACACCGAGCCTGCAGTGAAAGGCGACACCTCAGGCAAGGTATTGAAGCCAGCGAAAATTGCGACCGGGTTCGAGGTGTCGGTGCCGCTGTTTGTTGATCAGGGCGACAAAATCGAAATCGATACGCGTACGGGTGAGTACAAGCGCCGGGTTTGATTTGGCCTGAACCGCTCACCTATAAAAAAACCGCAGCGTAGTCTGCGGTTTTTTTTTGCTAGGTCATGAATTGTTTGGAGCGGTATTTGCAGACAAAGTCCAACCTGGCTTCACCGGCTGAACCAGGCCTTACTTCCTGGAAGCTTAGCTGAGAGAGTGGTAGCTCTGGTTCTTCGTGCACTGGTGCCCCGCCCGGCTCGATGGTGGTGAAGTAGGCATTGCCAGTGTAGGCAATCATCCGCTTGCCACAGTCAAAATAATTCAGGTAAGTCGATGACTGGTAGGCGGTTTGATCTGGGGCGTACTGTGGCGCAGACCATGAGGTGCGTAGCACGGCGCGTAGGTATTCATCCGCGCGCACAATACTGCTCGCATCTACGTACCAGTTAATCATCTGGCCGCTGCTGCTGGATTGAGAGATCAATTGCCAATCAGGTGCCTGCGCTGCAGCAGGCAGCGTCGAAAACAAAAAGACACAGGTAAAGAGCCGCTTCATAAGGTCTCCATGTCATGCGGACTACAAGAACGATGGTACCGGAATCGTTGCAAGCACGTCAGTTCGCGTTAAATTGCACCCCGACCGAAATGACAAGCCTGCACTGAGTGCGGTTATTATGGCGGCACAAAACAACGGGCTTGAGCCCGTATAACGAGGAGACGTAATGCAGGACGTGGCGCTCGGCGACGCATTGGACGCGTCAAACGAACCCGCGCTCGGCCCCTGGGGTCAGCGTATTCATGCGATGAGCAAAGGCTTTGCCATTCTCGGCGGTGTCGGATTTATCGCCTTGGTGCTGATGTCGCTGGTTTCCATTGTCGGGCGCAAGCTTGCCTCAGCACCCATCACCGGCGATATCGAATTAATGCAGATGGTTGGCGCGGTAGCCGCCGCCGCCATGCTGCCGTACTGCGAGATGGAGCGCCATCATTTGCGGGTTGATTTTTTCACTACCCGGCTGCCGCAGCATGCCAAGCACAAGCTGGATGCCATCTCTCATCTTTTGTTGGCACTGGTTGCCCTGCTGGTCGCGTGGCGTACCGGTGTCGGCGCATTATCGCTACGCGAGGCCGGTGAGTCCTCAATGATGCTTCTATGGCCGGTATGGACGATTGTCGCTGCACTGGTCCCGAGTTTTTTGCTGCTCGCGCTCGCAGGCTTCTATAACGCGGCGATTTATTGGCGTGCTAGTGGGAGGGCAGCATGAGCGGTATGAGCATTGGCCTGGTCATGTTCGCGGTACTGCTGGTGCTGCTTGCGCTACGGGTGCATATCGGTATTGCCATGTTCATCATCGGTAGCGCCGGTTTTCTGGTCATGAATGACTACCAGTCACTTCCGCTGTTGGCTACCTTGAAGAATATCGCCTATGCGCGTTTCTCCAACTATGACCTTGCGGTAATCCCCTTGTTCATGCTGATGGGGCAGTTCGCGACGCATGGTGGTTTGTCGCGCGCGTTGTTCAATTGCGTCAACAGCTTTGTGGGGCATTGGCGTGGTGGCGTGGCAATGGCCTCGGTCGGCGCATGCGCTGCATTCGGCGCAATCTGCGGCTCGTCGCTCGCCACCGCTGCCACGATGGGGCAGGTCGCACTCCCTGAGCTACGTCGTTATAACTATGCGGGGTCGCTCGCAACTGGTGCGCTCGCGGCGGGTGGGACACTCGGCATCATGATTCCACCCTCGGTACCCTTGGTGATTTATGCGGTGCTGACACAGGAATCCATTGGTAAGTTATTCATGGCCGCCGTCATTCCCGGACTGATTGCGATGGTCGGTTACATGATTGTGATCCGTATCGTCGTCACGCTTAAACCAGAGGCAGGTCCGGCGGGTGAACGTGTGCCGTTGCCGCTTGCGCTCAAGACGCTGGCGGGTGTGGTGCCGATCCTGCTGGTGTTTCTGGTGGTGATTGTGGGTATCTATGGCGGCTGGGCCAACCCCACCGAAGCCGCGTCGATCGGTGCAGCTGCTTGCGGCATTATCGCGGTGCTTAATGGCATGCGTTTCCAAGGTATCTTGAACAGCATACTGGGTACTGCACAGGCAACGGCGATGATCTTCCTGGTGCTATTAGGCGCCGACATGCTGAACTCCGGCTTGGCATTGACGCAAATGCCTGCGGAACTTGCCAGCTGGGTGCAGGGGAGTGGATTGCCGCCCTTGTCAGTGATCTTCGCGATCCTGCTGATTTATATTTTCCTTGGTTGTGTGATGGATTCGTTGGCCATGATTCTGCTCACGATTCCGATTTTTTACCCGATCGTGATGGGTCTCGAGTTTGCGGGCATGACGCCTGCCGATAAATCGATCTGGTTTGGCATACTGGCGTTAATGGTGGTCGAGATCGGTTTGGTGCATCCGCCGGTTGGCATGAATATTTACATCATCAATCGTATCGCGAAGGATGTTCCTGTCATGGAGACCTTCAAGGGGGTGCTGCCCTTCCTGGCTTCGGATTTGGTGCGTATTCTGCTGCTGGTGTTTTTCCCGGTCGTATCGCTTTATCTCGTTCACACTTTCGGAAATTAATTACTAAACCCCACAGGAGGACCCCATGGCAGTGCGCTACCTAAGGCAGCTTTGTTTCATCTTGCTGGCACCGCTTGCGATGAGTGCTTCGGCGCAGACCATCACGTTAAAGGTTCATCATTTCCTGCCGCCGGCATCCACTACTCATGCGCGCTTTATCGTTCCCTGGTGTGAAAAGATTTCCAAGGAATCTGCCGGTAAATTGAAGTGCCAGATCTATCCGTCCATGCAACTGGGCGGCACACCACAGCA
>JAIXQV010000240.1 GCA_027485535.1 Oxalobacteraceae bacterium
CGAAATCGCGTTAATGACCGCTGGCCGCTCTTTGGTTTTAAGACGATGCAACTCGTCTTTCAACATCTCCGCGCCTTCTTTAGTCAGGGGGATGGTATTCATGGTGTTTTCTCGAAAATGAAAAAATTTTTCTCGCAAATCAAAAATAACAGAGGCTGCGGATCGCGCAGCCTCTGGGAATGTTTTGATAATTATATGACTACTTTGAAAAGACGGTGGTGGGTTCAGTGCTTATCCGATGTCGCCGCAATGCACCACCTCCCACCTGCCCGGCGAACCTGCCAGGACAAGGCAGCATCATTTCAGATCGTCAGCCGGGTAACGAGGCATGCATGCCCTGAAGATCATACACATGCAACTCATCGAGATGCGCCATCCCGGCCACTGCTGCCTCAGCGCCCGCAATCGTGGTGTAGGTCGTGACACGCGCGCCCAAGGCCGACGTACGGATCGTGCGCGAGTCGTTGATCGCATTACGCTTTTCTTCCACCGTATTGATCACCAACGCGATCTCGTTGTTCTTGATCATATCGACAATATGCGGCCGGCCCTCAGCGACTTTATTCACCGTCTGCACAGGAATGCCAGCGGCGGCGATCGCAGCGGCGGTACCTTTGGTCGCAACGACGGTAAAACCGATACCGACTAGCGACCGCGCGATCTCTACCGCGCGCGGTTTATCACTGTTCTTCACCGACAGGAATACCTTGCCCGCAGTAGGTAGCCGCACACCGGCACCCAGCTGTGACTTGACGAAAGCCTCACCAAAGGTTTTACCAACGCCCATCACCTCGCCAGTGGATTTCATCTCCGGCCCAAGAATCGTATCGACACCCGGGAATTTCACGAACGGGAAGACCGCTTCTTTCACGCTGAAATAATCCGGCGTTACCTCTGTCGTGATTCCCTGAGCCTCGAGTGATTTACCCACCATGCAGCGTGCCGCTATCTTCGCCAGTTGTAAGCCGGTTGCTTTGGATACATAAGGCACGGTACGCGAAGCGCGCGGGTTCACCTCCAGCACATACACGATGTCTTGTAAGCTGCCATCGATCTCTTGCTGCTGTATCGCGAACTGCACATTCATCAAGCCAACTACGCCCAAGCCACGCGCCATCAAGGCGGTCTGGCGCTTCAATTCATCAATCGTGGCCGGAGATAGCGAATAAGGCGGCAGCGAACAGGCCGAATCACCAGAATGCACACCCGCTTGTTCGATATGCTCCATCACGCCACCAATAAAGGTGCGCTCGCCATCCGACAAGCAATCAACATCAACTTCAATCGCGTCATTCAGGAAGCGATCCAACAGCACTGGTGAGTCGTTGGATACTTTGACTGCCTCACGCATATAGCGCTCGAGATCACGCTGCTCGTGCACGATCTCCATCGCACGACCACCCAACACATAGGAAGGGCGCACGACTAACGGGTAGCCGATCTCCTGCGCTAGCGCGAGTGCTTCATCTTCATTACGTGCAGTGCGGTTCGGTGGCTGCCGCAGCCCAAGCTCATGCAGCAGTTTCTGGAAACGCTCGCGGTCTTCGGCAGCATCGATCATGTCGGGCGAGGTACCGATAATGGGCACACCATTCGCCTCAAGATCCAGCGCCAGCTTAAGGGGTGTTTGACCACCGTACTGCACGATCACACCGACGGGCCGCTCTTTGTCGACAATCTCAAGCACGTCTTCCAGCGTCAGCGGCTCGAAATACAAACGATCGGAGGTATCGTAATCGGTCGAAACAGTCTCTGGGTTGCAGTTGACCATGATGGTTTCGTAACCATCCTCGCGCATCGCAAATGCCGCATGCACGCAGCAGTAATCAAACTCGATACCCTGTCCGATACGATTCGGACCACCGCCCAGCACCATGATTTTTTGCCGGTCGGTCGGGTTGGATTCGCACTCTTCTTCGTACGTGGAGTACATGTAAGCGGTACCGGTGGCAAACTCGCCAGCGCAGGTGTCGACGCGCTTATAGACCGGACGCACGCCGTTCATGCGACGCAGCTTACGCACATCGCGATCTTCGATTTTCAGCAGCTTGGCGATGCGACGATCAGAGAAACCCTTGCGCTTCAAAGCGAGCAGCGTATCTTTGTCGAGCACTTTGACGGTTTGCGTCTCCAGCCACAACTCAATATCGATAATCTCTTTGATCTGCGCGAGGAACCAAGGGTCAATCTTGGTTAGTTGCTGCACTTCTTCCAAGCTGAAACCCTGCGCAAAAGCATCGCCTACGTACCAGATACGCTCTGGCCCTGGCTCACCGAGTTCTTCTTCCAATACTTCGCGGTCTTTGGTCTTTTCATTCATGCCATCGACGCCGACTTCCAGACCGCGCAAGGCTTTTTGAAACGACTCTTGGAAGGTGCGGCCAATGGCCATCACCTCACCCACCGATTTCATCTGCGTGGTGAGATGACTATCGGCCTGTGGGAATTTCTCGAAGGCGAAGCGCGGCACTTTGGTCACGACATAATCAATCGAAGGCTCGAATGACGCTGGCGTGGCACCGCCGGTAATCTCGTTACGCAGTTCGTCTAGCGTGAAGCCCACCGCAAGTTTGGCGGCGACTTTCGCAATTGGGAAACCCGTGGCCTTCGAGGCCAGCGCCGAAGAGCGCGATACACGCGGGTTCATCTCAATCACAATCATGCGACCATCTTGCGGGTTGACCGCGAACTGCACATTCGAGCCGCCAGTATCGACACCGATCTCACGCAGCACCGCCAACGAGGCGTTACGCATGATCTGGTATTCCTTATCAGTCAGGGTCTGTGCTGGTGCTACGGTGATCGAGTCGCCGGTATGCACACCCATCGGGTCGAGGTTTTCAATCGAGCAGACGATGATGCAGTTGTCGTTGCGGTCACGCACGACTTCCATCTCAAACTCTTTCCAGCCGAGCAACGACTCTTCAATCAGCAACTCGTTGGTCGGCGACGCTTCCAGGCCGCGTTTGCAGATAGTTTCAAATTCCTCGGCGTTATAGGCAATACCGCCACCAGTGCCACCCATGGTGAATGAGGGACGGATAATGGTTGGGAAGCCCACTTGTTTTTGCACTGCCCACGCCTCATCCATCGAGT
This sequence comes from Oxalobacteraceae bacterium, assembly GCA_027485535.1. Classification (GTDB taxonomy): domain Bacteria; phylum Pseudomonadota; class Gammaproteobacteria; order Burkholderiales; family Burkholderiaceae_D; genus Pernthalerella. The sequence continues at coordinate 3,097 of JAIXQV010000240.1, forward strand.
GCGCAATGCCCGAGCGCGCCGAGCCAAGACCGATCTTGGTCATCGCCTCTTTGAATTTCTGACGATCTTCTGCTTTATCAATCGCCTCGGGGGTTGCACCGATCAACTCGACGCCGTACTTGTCCAGTACCCCATGACGCCACAGGTCGAGCGCGCAGTTAAGCGCAGTCTGACCACCCATAGTCGGCAAAATCGCATTCGGCTTTTCTTTGTCGATGATGCGTTCGACTACTTGCCATGTAATTGGCTCGATGTAGGTGACGTCCGCCATCTCGGGGTCGGTCATGATGGTCGCGGGGTTGCTATTGACCAGGATGACTTTGTAACCTTCTTCGCGCAATGCTTTACAGGCTTGCGCACCGGAATAATCGAACTCGCACGCCTGACCAATGATGATAGGACCAGCACCAATAATCAGGATGCTCTGTAAATCGTTACGCTTAGGCATGCTGACGTTTCTCCATCATGGCTACAAAGCGATCGAATAGCGACGCAATGTCATGCGGCCCGGGGGAGGCCTCGGGGTGTCCCTGAAAACAGAACGCGGGTTGATCTGTGCGCTCGAAGCCCTGTAACGAACCATCAAACAGCGAGACATGCGTGACGCGGCAATTCGTGGGCAAGGTCGTCGCATCGACCGCAAAACCGTGGTTTTGAGAGGTGATCATTACCTGCTTGGTGTCGAGGTCTTGCACCGGGTGGTTCGCGCCATGGTGACCAAATTTCATCTTCACCGTCTTTGCGCCTGAGGCCAGCGCCATGATCTGATGACCAAGGCAAATGCCGAAAGTAGGAATGCCACGCTCGATGATTTCACGCGCTGCATTAATCGCGTAATCGCAGGGCTGTGGATCACCCGGGCCATTGGACAGAAACACACCGTCGGGTGCCAACGCGATCGCCTCTGCCGCGCTCGATTGCGCAGGCAATACCGTCACGCGGCAACCGCGTTCGGCCAGCATACGCAGAATGTTGTACTTGACCCCGAAATCGAATGCGACCACATGAAACTTGGCATCGGTCAGCGTGCCATAGCCCCTACCGAGCGACCACTCGGTTTGGCTCCACTCGTAACGTGTTTTGGTCGACACCACTTTAGCCAAATCCATCCCGGTTAATCCGGGGAATGCGCGCGCGTGATCGATCGCGCTGGCTTCTTTCAGATTGGCGCCAGCGATGATGGCGCCATTTTGCGCACCTTTTTCTCGCAGAATTCGCGTTAGGCGACGGGTGTCGATACCGGCGATAGCGACAATCCCTTCCGACTTCAGATAATCCGGCAGGCTTTGCGTGGCGCGGAAATTAGATACTTGGAGCGGGAGATCACGAATGATCAAACCCGCTGCATGAATTTTGTCGGATTCGACGTCTTCAGGGTTAACACCGGTATTGCCGATATGCGGATACGTCAGGGTAACGATTTGTCGGCTGTAACTGGGGTCGGTCAGGATCTCCTGATAGCCCGTCATTGCAGTATTGAAAACCACCTCGCCACTGGTATGCCCATCAGCGCCGATGGAAAATCCCGTAAAAATCGTGCCATCTGCGAGCGCGAGAATGGCCGGGGTGCGGTTGGCCGTAAAAAATGGCGGCAAAGATAACTCCTATAGTTACCGCCGCACGGGCTGCCTGCATTTACGCTACGCGCCTGCTTCAGGCGTGACAAATCCGCAAAATGCGCGACATAAAGGGGTGAATGGGTGCCGTAGGCGGGGTCTGCGGGTAAACCGTCGAATTATAGCGCGACGGCAACCTGCTGCCAACTGCGCCAGCATCCTCACAAACGTGAGGGCGCTAGCTAGGCGGCAGCGCCGCAGACAGTGCAGAAACTACGGCAAGGGCCGCCAACAAGACTAGCGGCCGTGCGAACTCAGAGTCCGAGTGCGGCAATGCCGGCTTTGGCGATCTGCGCATCCTCGTTCGACTTCACGCCTGAGACACCCACCGCGCCGACGCAATCACCGCCCACCATGATCGGCACGCCGCCTTCGAGCAGGCCGTCCAAATCCGGTGCAGAGAGGAAGGAATAGCGGCCATTGTTGATGACATCTTCATAAATCTTGGTCTCGCGCTGACCTAGCGCAGCTGTGCGCGCCTTTGCCGGACCGATCATGGCTGAGGTCGCCGCCGCGCCGTCTAGTCTCTGCAACCACAGTAGGTGGCCGCCGTCGTCCACAATCGCGATCGACACCGCCCATTTGTGCGCAAGGGCCTCGGCCTCTGCTGCTGCTGCGATTTTCTTGACGTCGTCAAGTGTCAGCGCTTGTTTGGTACGCATGCTTTGCTTCCTTTCCTTCACAAAAAGGCTTGGATTGTACGATAAGACGCATACGCAAAATGAATATCACGCAGCGCCGCATTTTTGTATCGCATGTTACGCATTCGTCGAGCGGTTATTTGCTTCGATAATGCTTCATTCACGTGCGAAACTTTGACAAGTTAGGGCTAGATCGCTTAAATTTGTGTAGATTTTTAGCGCGTCCGGCAAAATTTATTGCAATTTACAGATCTATCGATCGAATGAGCGCACTGCGAACAATCACACTATCCCTTCTGCTCCCCTTGCTACTCAGCACATCTGCCGCGCAGGCAGCCGAGCAGGACAATAGTGACGCATCAGGGGTTTTACAGCGCATCAGTAGCTTTACCGACCGCGCAACCAGCCTCGCGATTGAAGCGATGTCACTGGTCGGTATTCATTACCGTCGCGGTGGCAACTCACCTGAGCACGGTTTGGATTGCAGCGGCTTGGTGCGCTATGTGTTCAAGCAATCGAATGACATCGACTTGCCCCGCACCTCGGTGGAAATGAGTCGCGTTGGCGAGCAAATCGATAAAAAAGATCTCCAGCCCGGCGATCTAGTTTTCTTCAACACACTGCGCCGTACGTTCTCTCATGTCGGCATCTACCTTGGCGACAATAAATTCATACACGCGCCAACACCGGGTAGCGCGGTTCGCATTGAAAGCATGGATTTAAACTACTGGAAAGCGCGGTTCAACGGCGCGCGCCGTGTGCTTGAGTCTGAAACCAACGATTCGTCTAGACGCTAAACCCTCATCCCCATTGGCGGGTAGCGAACCTCCCAAGCAGTCATAACGGCGGATGGCCACCTGAAGTTTTGAGCTTTAGGGTTGCTCGCGCTTGATCTGTAAACGTTTACGCAGTTCGGGCATCGCAGACAACGCAGCGCGCTCCCCTGCCGCAATCGCCACACTCCGGTTTTGAAAATCATTCCCCTTCATCGTCGCTAGCTCAGGGCGAATCACAATATCCGCCTGCTTCAACTCATACTGATTCAGGCTCTGTCCCATGATGGCAAAGGTCTGTAGCAAAATCTCAAATGCACCCGATGCAGGCTGCACTTCAGGTTGCACGGAGATATTCACCGCAATCACAAAATCAGCACCCATTTTCCGCGCAAAACTTGCAGGCACAGGCGATACCAGACCGCCATCGACGTAATCAATCGCACCAATACGCACTGGTTTGAAAACTCCTGGCACCGAAGAAGATGCGCGCACAGCAGCGCCGGTATTGCCGCGCCTGAATAAAATCGGTTGACCACTCTTCAAGTCAGTCGCCACCGCACCAAACGGAATTTTTAGTTTTTCAATCGGCTGCCCTTGCACCGCGCGATTCACATAGTTCTGCAAACCCTCGCCCTTCAACATACCGGTAGGCCCTGAAAAAAAGGGTACCGACCAATCCGAGATCGCACCCTCGTCCATATCGATCGCCATCTTCTGCAAGGCGTTCCCATTGTTGCCAGCGGCGTATAGCGCACCGACCAAACTTCCCGCACTGGTACCCACCACCAGATCCGGCACGATCCCATTCGACTCCAGCGCTTTGATCACGCCGATGTGGGCAAAACCACGTGCTGCACCACCGCCTAGGGCCAATCCCACTTTGAGCTTACGCGGCGCAGGGGTCGGCTTAACGGCCGAAGGTGGCTCTGCAGGTAAGGGCATGCTATCCACCGAGGGAGGCAGCGCAGGCTCTGCGGCATCTGGCGCCGTGGAGGCCTCAGGAGGTGATGGTAGTGGCGCAGGTAGTGGCGCCGGCAGCGCCTGCGTGGTAGCGCCCGACGGCGTAGTTTGCCTGCTTGCAGGGACGGTTTGGCACCCCGCGAGCAGCAGGGTGATGACAGTAACGAATAAAAAAGCGCGCATGAACAATACCGGAGACTAAGCGCCGCATTCTAGCCGAGCGGACCGCTGATCCGGTGGCGTGCCGTTTCAATGGCGAGATTAATCTGGCGAGTTTCGTAGCAATCGCCAGAGTGCGGCGCCGCTGATCACCAAGATTAGCGCCACCACCATCCAGAAACCATGCGGATGCTCGGCCAAGGGAATACCTGCCACATTCATACCGAATAAACCCGCGATCAAATTAATCGGCAACGCCACCACCGTAAATACCGTCAAGGTATACAGGCTCCTACTGTTGCGCTCGTTGATCATGGCAGCAATTTCTTCTTGCAGAAGCTTGATGCGCTCCTGCAGTGACGCCATATCGGTCAGTACCGCAGAAAACTCTTCACTCGATTGCCGCAGATCTTGTAGATCATCGTCTGCAATCCAGGCAGGCGGGCGCTGCAATAAACGAAACAATGCAGCAGGTTCAGGCGCCATCAAGCGCTGTAGACGAACCATCACTCGACGTAATTGACCTAGGCTGCCGCGCTTAGAATCGAGCCTCCCAGCAAGCAGGTCATCTTCGATCTTGTCCACCCGCGTCACGGTATCGCGAACAATACCGATCAGCACATCGGCTTGATCACGCAGCAAATGGGTCAACAACTCGGTGGTGCTGGTGACCGAAGCACCTTGCTGCACCGCCTGCCGCAAGCGATCAACGGATTTGAGCGGCTTTTTTCTTGCGCTGATCAAAAGGCTTGGGGTGATGTACATCCAGAGTGTTGAAGTCTCGGAGGGGTCAAAGGCAAACCCGTGCAGCACATCATTCACAACAGCCAGCAAGGCATCATCGACTTGCTCAACACGAGTCGAACGAGAGCCCTGCTGCAGCGCTTCAAAAAACTCAGGCGGCAGTGGCGTGTGTTCGCGTAACCATCGCTCGGTGGAGGCTTGGCTGAGATTAAAGTGCAGCCAGAGCAGTTTGCCCGATGGGCTCTTGCGATGCTGATCTAAAAGCTGGCCGAGATCTTCCGACGGGCTGATCTCGGTGGTGGTTGCGTCGTGAAATTGATAGGCCCAGACTAAACCTGCGCGGTCGACAACAAGTTCTTGCAGCAGGTTTTTTTTCATGGTCTTTTTCTCTGATCGCGAGGCTATAGCCGTCGGTACTGACGCGAATTGATACTGATCTATGCGCCGATAATTGGTTGCAATGCGCCAAGAAAAACGCCCCCGAAGGGGCGTTTGACTGAATCGCTAAATTGCAAGATCAGAAGTTGAATTGCGAGCGGATCATGAATGCATGTGAATCATCGCCGCGTCTTGCAGGAACTGAAGGGGTACCAATATCAACTGGTGTGAACGCGTAACCAAACTTGGTTTGCGCGTAGTTGAACATGATCCGCGCGTTCGGGTTCAAAATCCAATTCAAACCGAGCGTAACGGTGTTACCCGTCGGGCTACCTTCAATTTGGTACTGCGCATTTCCAGTACGCGGATAGTTTGTCGA
>JAIXQV010000180.1 GCA_027485535.1 Oxalobacteraceae bacterium
AAGTACCATCATCACCAAAGGCGTGATCGGGTAAAGCAATTTCGTCCACAGCGCGATATCGTACTGCTCGCTGCGCTGCTGATTCTTCTTGAGATGATGGCTGTACTGCGCCAGATCGAATGCCGACATCAGCTTTGGATCGGCCAGCATCACGGACAAAATATCTGGCGTAATTTCAGATCGTATTTGTTTTGATGGCAGATTACGACGGCTGATGGCAGCGGGTTGCTGCTTATCGTTGCCAACCGGCTCAGCAGAGAATCTCTGTTCATCAACATCGCTCAGCAGCCAAATTTCATCGCCTTGGAATACAGCGCGCTTGGCTGAGGTTCGAGAGATCAAATGCATCTTGCTATCAAATTCGAACAGGCTGATGTCTCGGATAGAGCCATCCGACTCGATCTTGTTCGCATTCAGAAATCGGGATCCAACAACCTGCCCTGATACAGGCTCACGAATCAAATCCTTAGCCCATAAGCCTGAACGGAATTCAGCAGAAAACAATGATCCTTGAATACGGCGCTTGAACTGCTCGCGGAACTCATTACATCGAGGGCTGATAGCCTCGCCAATGACAAAGGTAATCACCACCAGCACCAGCGCAATCCGCATCAATAATCTGAGCGCATCGGCCATTGACAGCGACGAGGCCCGCATCACCGTGAATTCTGATCGCGCAGCCATTTGCGCCATCACGAATATCGTTCCGATCAACGCAACGATCGGCATCAGCTCATAGGCATAGGCAGGTAGCCCAAGGGTGACATAAAGTAATGCATGCTCAAGCTTATAAGGGCCGTGACCCACCGAACCCAACTCGCCCATCAGATCGAAGAAAGCGAATAGCGACAGAAACGCTAGCATCGCAAATGCGATAGCCTGATAAATCTGGGAGGAAAAGTAACGGGCAAGTACCTTCATACAGACGCGCCCCGAAGGCTAAGGAAACGATTTCTGAGCGAGCCAAGCAAACGCGCCGGATGCCAGCGACTATTCGTGTTATCACGCCAATAGAGCAACAAAACACTCAGAAGAAAAACGGCTATATGGAGTAGCCAGAACGCCATAGAAAAAGAAACACGGCTGCCAGAAACACTCCCTTGCAAAATACCAACCACATTGCTGTACGTGATCGCCAACAGCAAGGCGATTGTGAGGTTCAACCCACGGCCCCGACGTGGGTTGACAAACCCTAATGGAATCGCAATCAACATCTGCAACAGACACATCACCGGAATCGATACCCGCCATAGCAGCTCTGACAAATTCGTTGGCGTTGGCTCTTCGATCAGTTGCAGCGTCGCCAATGAGCGCGCTGCTTTACTGCTCGCCAAATCGCGCTCGCTTTGCGAGAGCACCAAGACGTAACGCTCGAATTCAACAATACGAATCTCTGGTGTACCAGGCGCACCCTCGTAGCGTCGCCCACGAAACAGTTGCAGTGTTTTTTCTCCGGTGTCACTCACGCTGATAGTGCCCTCTTCGGCGGAGACGACAGCATCACGTTGTCCGGCTTCGCGTACAAAAACGTTTTTAACTTTGCTTAGATCATCGGCAACGCCTTCGACAAAAAACATTTTGTCGCCGCTAGCAGATTCCTGAAACTTGCCTGGCGAGACGCGCGCTATATCTTCGCGCTGCTGAAACCGCTCTTTAAATTCTGCAGAATTACGGTTCGCCCAGGGTGTCAGCCAGATAGACAACACTGCCGTCATCACCACCATTGGCACGCCAATACCGAGCACCGGACCGATCCATTGACGTAGTGATAAGCCGGAAGCAAGCCACACCACCATCTCTGAGTCTTGGTAGCTACGTGCCACCACTGTGAGCACCGCAATGAAAGCTGTGAGCGAGATGATGACGGGGAGATAACCCAATGAGGCAAAGCCCAGCATGGCAGCGACATCGGACGGAGCGATCTTGCCAACGGCTGCATCGCCGAGAATCCGAATCAGCATCACGGTCATCACGATTGTGAACAAGGCCGTGAAAACTGCGCCGACCGTATTCAGCAATTCACGGCGGATGGCGCGCTGAAAAATCATTCGGGACTATAATTCGGGAGTTATATCGAGGAGTGTCCATGGACTTTAGCATAAAAGCTTTCAATACAAAAAACGCAATCGCCGAACATAAAACCGGCTGTGTTGTGGTCGGGGTATACGAGAACAGCAAGCTGAGTGCGCAGGCCAAACTGCTCGACAGTAAAGGCGTGCTCAGCGCTGCGCTAAAGAGTGGCGACATCAGCGGCAAGGCCGGCAGTACCCTGCTGCTGCACGCGGCTGTAGGGCAAGCCAAGCGGGTACTCCTTGTCGGCATGGGCCCAGAAGCTGGCATCAGCGACCGTAATTTCATCAGTGCTGCGCAAGCTGTCGCGCGCGTACTCGGCACGCTGGGTTCACCCGATGCCTTGCTGGCTCTGCCACTTGACCAGACCTCGGGTCGTGATGCGCACTGGGGAATCCGCAGCTTGGTGCTCGCGCTGCGGGAAAGCGCCTATCGTTCGGATTCCCTGAAAAGCAAAAAAGACGATAACGCCAATGGCGTGAAACGCTTTGCCATCGCGGTTGATGCTGCACTGCTCACTGAGGCGCGCAAAACACTGACGCAGAGCGTTGCGATTGCCAACGGGCTCGAGCTGAGCAAAACCTTGGGCAACCTGCCACCGAATATCTGCACACCGACCTATCTGGCAGATACCGCAAAACAGCTGGCGAAAGATTACAAGCTCGGCGTCGAGGTGCTGGATCGTAAGCAGCTTGAAGCACTCAAAATGGGTAGCTTTTTATCGGTCACTCAGGGTAGCGAGCAGCCGCCAAAATTCATCGTGTTGAAGCACATGGGTGGCAAGCCCAAAGATGCGCCCGTCGTGTTAGTGGGCAAAGGCATCACCTTTGATACTGGCGGTATCTCACTCAAGCCGGGTGCTGGCATGGATGAGATGAAATACGACATGTGCGGTGCGGGCTCGGTTTTGGGCACCTTCCGTGCGATTGCCGAGATGCAGCTCAAACTGAATGTGATTGGCGTGATCCCCACCTGCGAGAACATGCCGTCCGGGCGCGCCACGCGCCCCGGTGATATCGTCACTTCAATGTCGGGTCAGACGATTGAGATTCTGAATACGGATGCTGAAGGCCGCCTGATTCTGTGCGATGCGCTCACCTATGTGGAGCGCTTCAAACCCGCCGTTGTGGTGGATATTGCGACCCT